>CAINDV010000768.1 GCA_903847485.1 uncultured Verrucomicrobiota bacterium | reverse complement strand
TCTACGGGAACGGGAATTCTGAAAGAGCCTCACAGGACGGGGTAATTGCTGGGGAAGGAACTTACACGCAGACAGTAAAAGATGGCCTCGAAGTCGTGGAAAAAGTTCTCCGCCGTTTCCGCCTCGTGCCGGTGCCGGGCCTGCCGCGCTTCAACGGCGGCGCCATCGGCTTCATCGGCTACGAGTTCATCCACGACGTGGAGGCCGTCGTGCCGCGCCCGCCGCACGACGACCTGCATACGCCGACGATGTATTTCCTCATCGCCGACCAGGTGCTCGTCTTCGACCGCGTCGCGCAGACCATCACCGTGCTCGTCAACGCCATCCTCGACGGCGCCGCTTCGCCCGACGAAGCCTACGAGGACGCCATCGGAGAGATCGACCGCCTCGTCGCGCTGCTGGAGCAACCCAGCCAGCACCGGCCCGTGAGCGTGCCGCCGGAAGTGCCGTTCCTGCCGTTCGAGTCGAACCTGCCCAAGGAGAAATTCCTCGCCAACGTCCGCGCCGCCAAGAAATACATCACCTCCGGCGACATCATCCAAGTCGTCGGCTCCCAGCGCTTCTCCGCCGCCTGCCAGGCCGCGCCGCTCGATGTCTATCGCGCCGCCCGCACCGTGAACCCTTCGCCCTACATGTTCCTGCTGGAGCTAAACGGCTTCGCGCTCATCGGCGCTTCGCCGGAGGTCCACGTGCGCTGCGAAGATCAAAAGGTGGAAATCCGCCCCATCGCCGGCACGCGCCGCCGGGGCAAAACGCCCGCCGAAGACGCCGCGCTGGAAAAGGAACTCCTCGCCGACCCGAAGGAACGCGCCGAGCACGTCATGCTCGTGGACCTCGCCCGCAACGACCTGGGCCGCGTCTGCGAATTCGGCAGCGTGCAAGTCCAGGACCTCATGGTCATCGAGCGCTACAGCCACGTCATGCACATCGTGTCGTCCGTCGCTGGCCGGCTCGCCGCGCCGCACACGCCCTACGACCTGATGCGCGCTACCTTCCCCGCCGGCACCGTCAGCGGCGCGCCGAAGATTCGCGCAATGCAGATCATTTCCGAACTGGAAGGCACCACCCGCGGACCCTACGCCGGCTGCGTCGGCTACTTCAGCTTCAACGGCAACCTCGACTGCTGCATCACCATCCGCACCGCGCTGCTCAAGGACGGTCGCGCCTACGTGCAAGCCGGCGGCGGCTGGGTGGACGACTCCACGCCCGAAGGTGAATTCGACGAAACCGTCAACAAATCCAAAGCCATGCTCAAAGCCGTGGCTCTGGCGGAAAGCTTTGCCCAAGGGCAATGAAGCCGCGCACGCACCGACTCGCCGCCAGCTCGTAGCCCAGGTATTCCAACCTGTTCTAGCGCAGATTTTCAATCTGCGAACCTCTTCCACTACCTACCGTCTGCCGAATGAAATTCGGCGCTACAGAGGCTCTTTCAAAACCCGGTGCCGGTGGGGCGACACTCCTGCGGAGCCTTTGATTCCTGCGCCCATAGCCAGCTCGGCAGGAGCCTCGCCCTACCGGAATCAGGGTTTTGAAGAAGCCGCTACAGCAGGTTAAAAACCTGCGCTACGAGCCTCCGATCCAAGAGCGCGCCAGGAAGTCGGTGCTTTTTCCTGGCCAGCGGCCAGCGTGCGGCTCTCCGGGCCGCTTGGGACGCGGCAGAAGCAGGCGGCGCGGGCGGGCAGTGGTCCAGCACCAAGCGGGCCGGCGGCCCGCGCGCCAAACGCCCCGCTCGCTCGCCACGACTGCTCCGCTCAGATTGTTCCGTTGCTCACTGACCTGGGGGCAGGATGGATCGGAAGCCGAGGTTCCAGTAGCGGCCCTTCGGGGATCCCAGGACGCGGAGTGCCGTCCGGTTGCTGAACGCGGCTCCTCCCCAACTGCCGCCCCGATCCACACGGTACGAGTTTGAAGTAGGGCCGCGAGGATCTGTTTGCGCACCACTCGAATACGAGCCATACCAGTCCCAACACCACTCACACACGTTCCCAATCATGTCGTACAGACCATAGCCGTTCGGCGCAAAGTAACCCACCGGACTGGTGTAGGGCATTCCACCCACTTGGAAGCTCGGATGGTAGCCCCGCGTTGGGCTGGTATCGTAGGTATAGCTGTTGGTACTGTAGTAATTGGCCAAGCTATGCGTTATGTTGTTGCCCCACGGAAACCGCTGGCCGCTGGCTCCGCCGCGCGCTGCCTTCTCCCACTCGGCTTCCGTAGGCAGCCGGTAGCCGCTGTTCCACTTTACCCAGTCATTCGCCACATCCAACTCGCCGCTGCGATAAACCGTGGTCACCGCCGCGCTCGTGTAATACGCCGGCACCCGGCCTTCCTTCTCCGAACGGGCGTTACACCACTTTACCACGTCATACCAACTAACCGTGTGGACCGGATGATTCGCCGCCTTGCCCGAACCGTTGGTGCCAAGATCGTAGCCATTGTTGTTCGCCCAAAGCCGCACCTCATCCCACAGCGCCTTGGTCACCTGATGCTGGTCCATGTAAATGGCGCTGACTTGGGCCGTGTGGAGCGGCAAGGATAAGGCGTAGCCATCCAAGCTATCCCCCATCGTGAAACTCCCGGCGGGAATGAGCACCATGCCGGCGGGGGCGGTGGACACGCCCCGCACCCGGCAGAACATCGGCACGCTCCAGGAAAGCACCGGCACGCTCACCCGGATCGAGCCGTTGGTGTCCGCCGTCACCGCGTCCAGCCCCGGCGGGGAATTCGTCCACGGCCCCAGCAAGGAGGAAGCCCAGACCACGCTGGCCGTCGAGCCGGGTTGCAGGTTGGTGCAAACCAGTTCGCCATTGCTCCCAAAGGCCGCAATCACCGGAGCCTGCGCCTGAGCGGTCGCCACCGTCCACGCCAGCGCCGCCGCACCGGCCATCATCGTCCACTGGAATCTATTTTTCATATTCGATGTCTTTTCAGTTTGTTGCTTGTTTTGTTGTCGTCAGCACCGCTGACGGACGGGATTGAAAGGCAGCGGCGCGGCCAGAGAATCGCCCAGCGGACCAGCGGACGCAACACGGTTTCTGGCCAGCAGTTCTCCTTTCGGCCCGGCCGTCCCGCCGCCAGGTGAGGGCACCCGGCCTACACCCATCCACACAACCACCGTTTTGTAGGCCGGGTGCCCTCACCCGGCGGCGGGCGGCCTTCGCGTCCTTCGCGCGACCCTCCCGTCTGCTGCCACGGCCGTCCGGGGCGCGGCTCACCTCGCCAGGTGGCACGCCGTCCAATGGCCCGGGGCCAGTTCGCGCAGCGCCGGCACCTCGTTCCGGCACCGCCCGGCGTCCGCCACCGGACAGCTCGGCAGGAAGCCCTCGCCCTACCACGGCTGACTTTTTCAACCAGGCTCTTAGTGGGTGCGCTTGGATTTATTCCCGATTAGTGCCGGCTTATAGGGAGGCCGAGGGCCAGGTGGGGTAAAATTCCGAGCGGAATCGCCCGCATGAGAAGGGCTGCCCTTATGGCCGGACTCTTACCCCCAAATCTGACGGTCCAGTGAACGGAACTGAATAGCCTCGCCGATATGGTCGGCGGTGATGGTCTCGCTGGCGGCGAGGTCGGCGATGGTGCGGGCTACCTTGAGGATGCGGTCATAGCCGCGGGCGCTGAAGTTCAGGTCGTTCATGGCCATCTGCAACATGCCTTTAGCGGTTTCGTCCAAGTCACAATACTGCTTCAACTCCTTGCTGCCCATCCGGGCGTTACAGGTGATTTTGGGCCGGCTGCCAAAACGCTCGATCTGCCGCTGGCGTGCGGTGACGACGCGCTGGCGGATGATCTCGGAGGCTTCGCCCGCGCACCCGGCGGACATCTCCCGGAACTTCACCGCCGGCACCTCGATGTGCAGATCAATGCGGTCCAGCAGCGGCCCGGAAATGCGGCCGAGATAGTGCTGGATTTCGCGGGGCGAACACTTCGATTCGCCGGGCATCTTGCCGTCGGGCGTGGGGTTCATCGCCGCCACCAGCATGAATTGGGCGGGAAAGGTCATGGTGCCCGCCGCGCGCGAAATCGTGACGTGGCCTTCCTCGATAGGTTGGCGCAGGGTTTCCAGCACGCTGCGTTTGAACTCCGGCAGTTCGTCCAGGAAGAGCACGCCGTTGTGCGCCACGGAGATTTCGCCGGGCGTCGGATTGATGTTGCCGCCGAGTAACCCGGCGTCGCTGGCGGTGTGATGCGGCGCGCGAAAAGGCCGGCGGGTGACCAGCGCCTGACCGGGGCGCAGCAGGCCGACGATACTGTGGATCTTCGTCGTCTCCAGCGCCCCCTCGAGCGTGAGCGGAGGCAGGATGGTCGGGAGCCGCTTGGCGAGCATGGACTTACCGGTGCCCGGCGGCCCGATCAGGAGTGCATTGTGACCACCGGCGGCGGCGATCTCGAGGGCGCGCTTCACCGACTCCTGGCCCTTCACGTCGGCGAAATCAAGATCATCGTCCCACGACTGATTGAAGAGGGTGGCGAGATCCACCTTGGTCGGAGCGATTTGGACTGCCCCTTCGAGAAAGCTGGCGGCTTCCCGCAGGTTTTGCACGGGAATGACGGCCAATCCCGCCACGACCGCCGCTTCCGCCGCGTTTTCCGGCGGCACTAGGATGCCCGTTTTGCCGTCAGCCTTGGCGCGCAGGGCGATGGGTAGCACGCCCTTGACCGGCCGCACGGCCCCGGTGAGCGCCAGTTCGCCAACCAGGACGAAGTGGTCCAACTGATCGGTCTCCAACTGTTCGCTGGCGGCCAGCGTGCCGATGGCGATGGGTAGATCAAAGCTTGGCCCTTCCTTGCGGATGTCCGCCGGTGCCAGGTTGATGGTGGTCCGTCCCATCGGGAATTTGTAGCCCGAGTTGGACAACGCCGTAGCCACCCGATCGCGCGACTCCTTCACCGCCGCGTCCGGCAGCCCGAGCACCACGATGATCGTGTCGCCCCAGCCGACATTGACTTCGACTTCAATGGGATAGGCGTCAATCCCACTGAGCGCGGCAGAACAAACCCGTGCAAGCATGCACTCTTTATGCGCCAAGCCCGCCCAGAGTTCAATCCGAAAACGCGCCCGTTCTCATTTTGGCTTGGAGCGCGGACAAGCTTGTCAGTCGGCGTGCGCGAGCTTGGCACAAGGCGGACAAGGAGTGTCCGCGCACCAAGCCGAAATGAGACCACCCCGAACTATTTACGCGCGTTGCGCCCATGAACCTCAAGATGCGCAAGTCGTTGGCAATCAAAGAGGGCATTTTGAGGTTCATGGGCAGAACTGCCACACTGCCACCCACGGCAACCGCCGCCGCTGGGCTGACGATGTATCCTCTGCGGTCGGCATCGCTCCGGCGCAACGATTCCATCGCCGGCAGAGCGATGCCGCCGCGCGGTCCGGCCATCACTGCCGGGTTGGCTCAGAGCGTCCACCGTACCGCCAACGAAGCGAGGTTGCGGGTGTATTCGCGGCCCGCCGTGTTAGGGATCTCGCTTTTCGTGAAGTCGTGGAGGTAACTCAACTCGGCGCTTAGGTGCCGGTTGTAAGTGTAACTCAGCACCCCAGTGGGCGTGTAGATCCAGTCGTTGCGCAGCACCGGCAGCGACCAGAGACCTTGCTGGGCCTTGAATCCGGCGCTCAAGGTGAACTTAGGTCCAAAGGAGTGCTTGTAGGACAGCTCGTAAGTCGAATCCTGATAGGCGGCACAGCTCGCAAAGGCCGGCTGCATGAACCGTTTCAGCCCCACTACGACGGTATCTTGCGCCGTCGGCAGGAACGTCAACAGTCCATCAAGATAGGGCACGATAGGATTCCGATCAAACGTAGGCCGCGTGGTGTCGGCGAAGGTCCGCACGTCTGCCCCGACCAGGAGCGTCGCCTTGAACCACTTAGCCGGCGTGCCCTCCAGACCGGTCAGCGCCCGTTGGTAGCGGTTGTCATACTGGTAGGGATCGTTTACGAGCGCGCCTTGGTCCTGATGGCCGTAGCGGTAACCGACCAGTACCCGCGTGTTTTTCGCCACTGTGTAGCCGACGTCGAAGCCACCATTGATGTCGTTACGATCAATGTAATTCTCGTAACCTCGGTATTGGGGTAGCGTCGTGTCGTGCTGCTCGGTGAAGAAGTCCTGGAAGTAAAGACTGCACACAGGTCGAAACAGCCACTTGCCGGTCACATAGTTCGCCGTGAGGCCACCGCGATACCAGAACTGTGCCCGGCGGTCGCGCGTCGGCAGGCCACCGATAGACGGTGCCCCTCCCGGCCCGCCGAAGTAAAGCCCTTCGCTGGAGCCTAGGACATAGTTGAAAGTGTTGGCCTGGGTCCAATTCCACTCGCCAGCGCCGCCTTTCAACGTTAGCAGTCCCTTCTGCACGAAGTTATCCTCGGAGTTGAAACGATAGTAGAAGTTAGCCTCGGGCAGGTAATTCACCGTCGCGGCAAAGGCGGGACTGCCGGTGTAACTCACTCCAACATTGGCACCCACCGAACTGCCCATCGTGGACTGATATGGCAGGGCAGCCTTGGGTATCGCCGACGACGGAGTTACGTTCTGGATGAAGACATTGTCATCATACCACTCCTTGACGGTGCCGGTGGCGGTAAAGTTAAGATTGGTGTTTGCGGCGACAGCACTGGCCAGCGGCAGGCAGGCCAGCGCGGTGGCCCAAAACTAGGGGTTGGCGCGGCGGGTGTGAGAGGCAGGATTCATGGTGCAATTCGTGTTCATGTAAAGTAGCGGAAGATAGTTGGTGAGCGGAACTTAAGTTGATTTCGGCGGTGGCGGTTTGATGAGGAAAGTTAGTCCGGTGCCTAACAGGAGCAGAGCGCTGGCGATAATGAATGACGAGGCATAACTCCCTTTGCCCGCCGCGTCTTTGCTCGCCTCGTAAAGCATTTGCTGCACGCGCGGCAAGACCAACCCGCCCACGCCCCAGGCGGTGAACAACACGCCGTAGTTCATGCCGAAACTCTTCAGCCCCCAAAGGTCTTTCGTGTAGGAAGGGAAGAGCGCCAGGTTCGCCCCGTAGTTAGCGCCGATTAGTGCGGCCAGGAGAACAATCACCACCGGCAACGTTTCCTTGGAGGCTGTAATGGGGATGGCCGCGAGCATCAACACCGCCTGGACCACCAAGACCAAACACAACGTCCAGCGCCGGCCGATCTTATCGGACAAGGTGCCGGCCAGGATGCGCCCGCCGGCATTGCCGATAGCCATGAGCGCCACCGCCACAAAGGCTAGTTCGCCCATACTCTTCTTAGCCATGCCGCTGATGCTGCCGATGACCATCAATCCCGCGCCAGAGCCGATGAAGTAAATGACCCACAGTAACCAGAAGGTCGGCTGGCGCAGAATGTCGCGCGGGGTCGCGCTGGCTGCAGCGGGCTTCGCGGCGGCCCCGACGGCGGGTTTCGGCCCCGCCACATACCCAGCAGGCGGATTCACGAGTAACTGCGCCAAGCCACACACTATCACCACGAAAGCGATGCCGAGGATGAGCATGGACTGCTGCACCTTGTAAGTGCCGAGCAGATACTGCGACGTCGGCGCGAGATACACCGGCGCCAGGCCAAAGCCCGCCACCACCATGCCAGCGATCATACCCGTCTTGGCGGGCGGGAACCATTTCAACGCCGGTGGCGTAGCCGAAGAGTAGCCGAAGCCAATTCCTATCCCGGCCAGGACGCCGAAGCCCAGCAACCAGACGCCGTAGCTGTTAGTCGTCGAGCAAATCACAAAGCCAATTCCCACCAGTAACCCGCCAATGGACGCCGTGATCCGCGGGCCGAATCTATCCTGGCAGCGGCCCGCCAGGATCATCGCGGCGGCGAAGACCAGGCAGCAGAGCGCGTAAGGATCGTTGAGCTGGGAACCTTTCCAGCCGAACTCTTTCTCGATAGCACCCTTGAACATGCTCCAAGTGTAGAGGATGCCGAGGGCCAGGTTAATACCAAGGCCGGCGAACGTGACGGTCCAGCCGTGATTGGCCGTGGGTGACGGTGCGGGCGTGTTGTTAGTAGTCATAGGTTGGTTTGGGGAAGCAAGACGGTGATTTCATCACTGGCGAAACTTCATCGCGAAGTAAGGCAGGAATTGAAAGATACCGAGGGCGCTCAGGATGAACAGTTCGAGCTTGTGCGTGGGTGCTAGGAAAAGGCCAATGAAACAGACCGCCTCGGCGAAGGCAATGCCCAGGATGAACAGCACGAAGGCCCGCTGCGCGTCGCTAGACCGTTCGAGCAGAAGCCAGCGGATAACGACGCTCAGTAAGAACGGCCCCAGCGCGATCATCCAGAGAGACGAATCTGCCGAACCGGCAGGCGGAGTGACCCTTGCGCTGACACCGCCGAGGAGGAAGTAGAACGCGCAGACGCCGGTCTGGAAAGTGGCCCATAGCACCCACCAGGCAAGCAATGGAAGAGGGCGGGAGGTCATTGGTGGATCTTGGTTGACGATGGAATCAGGGGAAACTTGAGTCGGCGAGGCTGACGGGGGAGTAGAGGCGAGAATTTAACGCAGAGGCGCAAAGGCCGCAGAGGGAGCGCAGAGAGAAGATAACTCGGCGAACCTTGGCGTCCTCTGCGTCTCTGCGTTGAAGGAAGGCTTTACTTGTGCTGGGCGGAAGAAATGGCGCGGGAGTGTCTTGGAGTGCGGCGGCCCGCCGCCGCTTTTCCACGGTGCCGGCGGAAGTGGACACCGTGGCGAAAGCGCCAGAGGACTGGGTGTGGAGTTGGGCAGGCATGATGGGTATTTCGAGAGACACGTTTGCAGTGCAAAGGCCGCCGTAGTCTAGCTCCGCTAGGAGCGGAATGTGTATAGCCTCGCCACGAAACACGGAACCAAGCCCCATAGGGGCGGGATGTGGCATCGCGCTCCTACGGAGCTTGAGACTATTCTGATGGCTGGGGGCTATAAACATTGCGGCCCTCCCGGCCTGCTTCCTCTCCACGGCGCGGGCGAGAATGGACGCCGTGGAGAAAGCGCCAGAGGACCGGTGCAGTCCAAGTCCCTGGCGCACAGGCTGGAGCGCCAATCTTGTTGTATTGGCTATTCGACCATCTAGGATCATGAGACATCAACTTTCAGCCCAACTTCGATGTCGCGAGTAAGTCTCAAACTCTTGCCCACCGAGAGAACCGCGAGACGACCGCCGGTGAACTCAGACATGTTGTCACGGCCCGTAAAACAACGCATCGCAGAGGTGAAGTCCGTAGCTGACCGCCCTACCTCCTCGCGTGCTAACCGCGAAAAAAGCCATAGTGAAAGGGGTAATCCATCAAAAGCAGTGGTAGACGAAACAGAAAACGTCCGTGTGCTTTCGTCCTTGTTGCACGCGGATTCGAGTTGTTCGGCGTCAACAACCAACGGTGGTGCAAGTGTCTGAAAATCGGTGTCATAAAAAAGGTATGCGGAGGCCTTTGGGAAGGCACTGCGGAGAGTTCTGAACTGTGCTTTATCAAGGTCAGCCGCCTTATCTAGCTTCTTCGCTTGGAACGCCGCAAAGCGGATGATTGGAGGAAAGTCCGGCAAGTCAATATGGAGGATAACTCCTAGGTCTGCACCTGTATGCTTCTCGATGCGGTTACCTTGGGACAAGTCATAACAAAGGAAATCGATTGTCCGCTCCTCCTGATACTTTCTCACTGCCTGCTGGCGGAACGCGTCGCTTACAAGGTTGATCGCAGCCTCTATCTCGGAAACAAGACTGCCAGTCAATCTCTCTTCGTGACTACGCTGTGGAACAAAGCGCATGGAGAAACGAATCTCGGCACGAGCAACCGCGGCAAACGCCAAGTCAAGCATCGGGTGGAGACCAAGGCCGGTTTCAAAAATCTCGCTCACCAGACTGCGGGCATCGCCTTCGCACTCACAACACGGGCCATGTCGGTAGCGGCGCCGTGCGAAGCGGTTAAGGCGGTGCAATTCGCGTTGAGCCCAAGCGTAGTAACCACGGTTCTCTCTCGAGAGTAGCCAATAGTCCTTGCTGAATGCGGGTATCATAGCTCCGGTTAGGGCATCGTGTTCGTTCAAGGTTGCCGCCGGGGCATCGCACCCCGGCGGCTTGCTAACAGCTTCAATCCAACTGCAAGTCCTTCTTAGCTTGCGCCCAAGGGATGCGCGGTCGGTTGGCGTTGGCGCGTTTGGCGCGTTCGACGGCGCGGGCGTCCTCGATGTCTTCGACGGTCGCCCGCGTCTGGCACAGCAGAGTTCTGGCCTCGGCGAGTTGCTCGCTTAAGCCTTGCCGAGGCCGTCGGCACGAATTCAATCTGATAGCGCATGGCAAAGCCGCCGGAGGCGGCACCGCCGGCTTACTGTTTCCCCTTCACCAGCGCCTCGACGACGTGCGGGTCGGCCAGCGTTTGGGTGTCGCCGATCTGGTCCACGGCGTTCTCGGCGATCTTGCGCAGGATGCGACGCATGATCTTGCCAGAGCGGGTCTTCGGCAGACCGGGCGCGAACTGGATCTTGTCCGGCACGGCTATAGGACCGATCTCCTTGCGGACATGGTTGGCGAGTTCCTTCTTGAGTTCGTCGCTCTCCGGCACGCCGTCCTTAAGAGTCACGAAGGCGTAGAGGCCCTGGCCTTTGATGTCATGCGGCATAGGTGCCACGGCGGCTTCGGCTACTTTCGGATGACTAACCAGCGCGCTCTCGACTTCGGCGGTGCCGATGCGGTGGCCGGAGACGTTCACCACGTCGTCAATGCGGCCCATCAACCAATAGTCGCCGTCGTCATCAATGCGGCAGCCGTCGCCGGTGAAATAGATGTTCGGATACATCATGAAGTATGTCTCGATGAAGCGGTTGTGGTCGCCCCAAGTGGTGCGCATGATGCCGGGCCAGGGTTTCTTGATGCAAAGTTTGCCCCCTTCGTTCGGGCCGACAGGTGTGCCGTCGTCGCGCAGAACACAAGGCTCGACGCCAAAGAAGGCGCGGCTGGCGCTGCCGGGTTTGAGAGTGTGCGCGCCGGGCAGCGGCGTGATGAGGATGCCGCCGGTTTCTGTTTGCCACCACGTATCTACTATGGGGCAGCGTTCCTTACCAATGACCCGGTGATACCATAACCAGGCTTCGGGATTGATCGGTTCGCCGACGGAGCCAAGGACGCGCAATGTGCTCAGGTCGTGCTTGTTCGGCCATTCTTCGCCGAGCCGGATGAGCGAGCGGATGGCAGTCGGCGCGGTGTAGAAGACGGTTACTTTGAACTTAGCGGCGACCTGCCAGAAGCGGCCGGCGTCGGGGAAGGTGGGCACGCCTTCGAACATCACGCTGGTGGCACCGTTGCAGAGCGGGCCATAGACGATATAACTGTGTCCGGTGACCCAGCCAATGTCGGCGGTACACCAGAAGATGTCGTCGGCATGGACGTCGAAGATGTATTTGTGCGTGAGGCTAGCATGGAGCGCGTAGCCGGCGGTGGTGTGGACGACGCCCTTGGGTTTGCCGGTGGAGCCGGAGGTGTAGAGGATGAAGAGAGTATCCTCGGCGTTGAGGACGGCGGGCGAGCAATCGGCACTGGCCGTGGCCATAAGGTCGTGCCACCAGAGGTCGCGCCCGGCGACTAAGTTACAGGGCGTGTCGTTGCGTTTGACGACGACGACTTTCTGGATGCTGGGGCATTGCTTGAGCGCCTCGTCGGCGATGACTTTGAGCGGGATGCTCTTGCCGGCGCGGAGCGAGACGTTCGAGGTAATAAGAAGTTTGCAGGCGGAATCTTGGATACGACCGGCAAGGGCCTCAGCGCTGAAGCCACCGAAGACGATGGAGTGAATGGCCCCGAGGCGGGCGCAGGCGAGCATCGCGATGGGCAGTTCGAGGATCATCGGCAGATAGATGCTGACGCGGTCGCCTTTGACGATGCCGAGTGATTTGAGGACGTTGGCAAACTTACAGACCTCGGCGTGGAGTTGCCGGTAGGTGAGTGTGCGGACATCGGCTTCCGGCTCGCCCTGCCATATAAGGGCGGGTTTGTCGGCGTTGCCGTTGGTAAGGTGGCGGTCCAGGCAATTGACGGAGAGATTCAACTGGCCGTCCTCAAACCAGGTGTGTTCGATCTTCCGGGCCTCGGTGTCCCAAGCGTATTTGCCGGCCTTGGTCGGTTTTTTGAACCAGTCGAGCGTGGCGGCTTGTTCGAGCCAGAACCCGTCTGGATCCTGGACCGAGCGATCGTACATCGCCTGGTATTGCTCGGCGTTGAGGTAGGCCCGCTTCACCACTTCGGGTGAAGGCGGGAAGGTGCGGCCCTCCTGCTGGAGGGAGTTAGTGGAGACGGTCTTGATTTGATCTGCCATGATATGTCCTTTCTTGTTTGTGTGTTGTTTGTTAGTTACGGAAAGAGTTATCGCCGGACCTAACTGTAGGTTTGCGCCGGCGTTAGCGGTGGCTGCGGCGCGAGGCCGTGGTAGGGGAAAACATGTCGCACGACCGCCTCGATGTTGGCGTTCAACGCCGGCTCGACGGCCTCGCGCCGCTCCGCCGTGACGGCTAGTTCGCGGTCACGCAAGCCGCCCGCCCATTCGCTGCTGGCCAGCATGACGCCGCCCATGCCGATGCTGAAATCGTCTTCTTCGCCCTCGCCCCCAAACGTCCGCCACGCCAGCGCCCAGCCGCGCACCGTGTTCTCGACGTTATAGCCGCCGCCGCCGCAGACTAGAATCGGCCGGCGCAGGCGCAGCAGCCGCTTAACCACGTCGGCGGTGACGTTGTTCGTCATGTGCAGGTGGGTAAGCGGGTCGCCGGCCAGCGTGTCCATGCCGAGTTCGAGCACGATGACATCCGGTTGATAGGCCGCCAGCAGCGGCATGGGGACGCGGTCAAACGCGGTGAGAAACGCGGCGTCGTAAGTGTCGGCGGGCAGCGAGAGATTTACGTTGTAACCCGCCCCGGCACCGACGCCAATCTCGTTCTCGAAGCCGCCCCACGGGAAAAGCGTCTTACCGCTCTCATGCAGCGAGATGGTAAGCACGTCGTTCCGGTGGTAAAATGCCGACTGCACGCCGTCGCCGTGGTGCGCATCAATGTCGAGGCAGGCGACGCGTTTGCCGGCGTCGGCCAGTCTCATGCATGCGAGGACGACGTCGTTGAGGTAGCAAAAGCCCTCGGCCTTGTCCGCGAAGGCATGGTGCAAGCCGCCCAGGAGATTGAAGGCCACATCCGCCTGGCCCGACAGCAGCAGGTCGGCCGCCTTGAGTCCGGCACCGCAAGCCCACGCGCTGTAGTCGAACATGTCCCTAAACACCGGGGTGTCCATGCCGCCGAAGCCCATGTGCAGGCCGTCCACGGTGAGTTCGCCCCCGGCGGCGCGCTGAAGTTCTTCGAGGTAGCGGGCGGTGTGATACTTTCCCAAGTCCGCCAGAGACGCCTTTTGCGGCGCAACTTCCGCGCGATCGGGCAGGCCGAGCAAGCCAAAGGAGACGAGCCGGCTGCGTGTCAGTCCGACGCGGGCCGTCTTGAATGGGCACTCGGGCGGGTAACTCAGGGCCTCGATCTCCGGTGCGTAAATGAAAGCCAGGTTGCGGTCGCTCATGGGAGGGGGATGGATGTGGAGTGCCGGGCAATGGACTGCCGGCGGCGTGCGGGACGCCCGGGGAAAACCCGTGCGGCGCAAGCCTTCGCGATTTTACGTTCCATTTTCATCTCATCCTGTCCGGTTAGCACAGTTCCGTGAGGGAGCCACGCTGTCGGCGACCAGTTTTGATGTCATCCCGCCAGCGACGCGAGCCTCGCGACACCGGTGGAACGGCCTGAAGATGCGTCGCGCCAAGGCGTTATCCTGCCATGCAGCGACGCCGTGCGTGACCACGCCACCCGTCGGCGACCTGCGGAGCCTGCCCCGCAGTCCGGCGCGCAAACGCGACCACCTGTCCAATGCTTCGTCATTGTCGGCGGCCAGAGTGGCGGGACGACGTTTTTCCCGCTTCCTGAATCTTGGTAAAGGCTGGCCCTTTTTTGAGAATGGGCGAAAGCTGTGGTGTCCAGGCCGGAGCGAGATTGGCGGCGGGTCTTGTGGGCGTGCGACACGGGTGATAAATTCCGCAACCCAAACGCACCAGCACTGTCCAACAGTTTGAAGATGAAGACGACGTTGTACCAACAAGCTGCCAACCTTGCGCAGCAGCACCTGCCGAGTCTGGCGAGCCGGTTGTCAGATCCCAACCGCTACTCCGCCGGCAAAACCGTCAAGCCGGTCCCTTTCGTGTGCCTGGCCCCCGACGCCCAGGCGGTGTTCATGGCCGGTGATTTCAACAACTGGGACGAACGCTCGCACCCCATGCAGCGCACCCACGACGGCGCGTGGCGGCTCATGGTGGAACTTAAACACGGCCACCACCACTACCGCTTCATCGCGGACGGCCAGCCCCTGCTCGACCCCAAGGCCAACGGCGTGGGCCGCGATCACAAGGGAGAACGGGTTTCCCTGGTCGCGGTGAGTTGAGGGATCGAACGGGGTCGGCGGCCGGATGGCAACGGCCGAACCCGAAGACCGAATGACGAATGACAAAGCCCGAAACCCGAAATCCGCTGAGTCCTTGACTGGCCGGAGCGCCAGGCTCGGCACAAAGCCGACCCGTCGGGGGCGACGCTTCGTCATTCTGGCCAAACCCTACGCCTCTTCCCGCTGAGCGTTCTTGGCCCGTTGTTCGGCGAAAAAGCTGCGCAACATTTCCCGGCACTCCTCCAACCGCACGCCGCTGGTGATTTCGCAGCGATGGTTCAAGCTGGGAAACTGGAGGACGTTCAGCGCGCCGCCCGCCGCGCCGGCCTTTGGGTCTCCCGCGCCGAAAACAACCCGGTCCAATCGCGCGTGAACCATCGCCCCGGCGCACATCGGACACGGCTCCTTCGTCACGTAGAGCGTGCAACCTGTCAGCCGCCAATCGCCGACGGCTGCTTGCGCCTGCGTTAGCGCCAGCATCTCCGCGTGGGCGGTGGCGTCCTTGAGCAACTCCACCTGGTTGAAGGCCCGTGCGATCATCCGGCCCTCCCGCACGATTACCGTGCCCACCGGCACTTCCTCCGCCGCGTAGGCGCGCCGGGCCTGGCGCAGCGCTTCGGTCATGAAATAGTCGTCGCTGTGCAGGTCAATGATGGGCGCGTCCATGTCAGTCGGGGGCCGAAGGTCGCAGGTTGGCGCTCAATGCCTCCAGCGTCCAGGCGTATTGGCCGTCGGGCGAGGCGTGGCAGTGGGCCGCAAAGAAGCCGCCGCGCTGGCGCCAGAACAGCGGCCAGATTTGCGCACGATCCGTCTCGGGCAGGCTCAACCCGGCGAGCGCCGCCTGCGGAAAGAATTGGAACCGCCCCTCTCGATGTGGCGGTGGCACCGTTTTCAGCCGCGGCTTCACTTCAAAAAGAAACATCAGCCAGTGGCTCTGGCCGGCGTAACCGTATTCGCTCACCAGTCCGGCGAGGTGCAAGTCGAACGGTTGGAGCGCCAGTCCCATCTCCTCGTGCGCCTCGCGACAGGCGCAGGCGTAGGGCGATTCGCCGTCGGCCGTGTGCAGTTTGCCGCCCGGCGGACTCCACAAGCCGCGATTCGGCTCCTGCGCCCGTTCGAGCAGCAGCACCTCGTCCTGCTCGTTGAAGCAGTAGAGCAAAGTCGCGATCTGGTAAGGCATGGCCACGCGAGCAGTCAAACAGGGAAACGGCGTTTCGGCAAGCGGCGGCGCGCACCAAGCGCTTCCAGCCGTGAAGAAGTTTCCGCTCGTCACCACCAGCCAATCAGCGGCGCCATCTGCGGGGACACTGGCTTGAGGGAGCTGCTCTGGGGCCATGAGCGACAGTGGCATCTGGATGCGCGCGAATGCAACGGCAAAAATATTTTAAAAATTCGCCATTCGTACGTTGACAAGAGCCAGTCTGCTAGCCATAGTGTCCCCGTTCGGGCGGTGGTACGTTTCTTCAGCGGGATTCCCCATCCCCACCTCCTTGGCGTTCATCGCCCGAACACTTTTTTCTCCCTCTGACTTGACCCCGCCGTGGTATTCGTTAGGCTTCCGTCCCCTTTCGCGGGGGTGTAGCTCAATTGGTTAGAGCGCTGCCCTGTCACGGCAGAGGTTACGGGTTCGAGCCCCGCCACTCCCGCCACTTTTTTAGTGGTTTTCGACAAGTAGTTGATTTCAGGGGACATTTTAGGGACATGGTTCGTGAACACGAAAACGAACCGTAAGCCCATCCAAGTGAAGCGGGGCAACGTCCCTGTAAAAATCTATCAGGGAAACAATCGCGTCAATGGCACCATCTATCCCCAGTTCACCCTCACCTACTACGAAGGCAACCAAAGAAAGAAAAAACGCTTCGCCGACGTGGCGGAAGCCCGCCGCGAGGCCGAATTCACCGCCGAGAAACTATCGCGGGGAGAAGGCCAGGTGCTACATCTGACTTCCGTAGATCGCACGGTTTATGTCCAGGCCCTCGAAAATTTGCGCCCGTTGAACGTCCCGCTGAATATCGCGGTGCTGGAATACGTGTCGGC
>CAINDV010000767.1 GCA_903847485.1 uncultured Verrucomicrobiota bacterium | reverse complement strand
GCGCGTTCTGAGGGCGTGAGGCGGATGCGATATTTGATTGGCACCCACTCCAATTAGGCGCAATTCTAAAAAGTACAAGCTTAATCGCTTTCACCCCTCAATTCACGACAGACAGAGCACTAGTGCGGGTGCAGGCGCAGAGTTTTCACACGGTTTGGCCCACTGATAGCAGTGGGAATCTGGGGGCCAATTCGATTTGTGAGGATTCGACCGGAGCGATGTGGTTTGGCACGTCCTGGAAGACCCTGCTGTGCTGGCGCAATGGTGAGTTTACCAGCTTCACGCCACCCATTGATAAAGCAATTGATCAAGCAGAGCTGGTCAATACAGTTGTTTTTCCGGGTAATGCAGACCGGTTGTGGGTGGGGGCCGTTCAAAATGGTGTGTTAACGCTGAACCATGACGAGTTTAGCCGCCCCTTTCCTGCGAGCGACATCGGCACGGTGGCCCGCGTTATTTACCGGGACCGTCGCGACCGGGTTTGGCTGGGTAGCGAGTTCGGTTTGTATTGCTGGGAGCAGGAAAAGTTGAAGCGCTTCACGGTGGCGGACGGTTTCACGGCGAGGTATGTGATGTCTATCACGGATGACGCGGCGGGGAATCTTTGGATTGGGACCGCCATGGGTGAACTGTGGCGATACCGAGATGGTCAATTTACGAACTATCGCCCGCAAGACACGCTCACAGACGCGCAGGCGGTGGCGGGAACGAAGGCGGTGGATTCACGATTTCACCTTAATCGCAGCTCGATAGCCGGCGGTGAACGTTTTTTGACCCTGCACGCGGATGATGATCAGGAAGGCGTGATTTGGATTGGCACCCTGGGTGGCGGATTGTTGCGCTTCCAGAAAGACAAGTTCACGCGCTTCACGATGCAACAAGGACTGCCTGGTGAGAGCGTCAGCCAGATATTGGAAGATGGGCGCGGTCAGTTGTGGCTGGGCACGCGGGGCGGCATCGCGCGCGTGAGCAAGGCAGCGTTGACCCAGTTCGCCGGGGGAGGGGTGAAACCAAATCCGTTTGTCAGCTACGGGAAGCGTGACGGTCTGCCGACGGTGGAATGTTCGAGCCACAGCCAGCCAGCGTGTTGGCGGGGCCGGGACGGCCGGCTCTGGTTTGCCACGGTCAAGGGGGCCGTTTGGGTAGATCCTGCCAAAGTGCCGTTCAACTCCGTGCCGCCGCCAGTGGTCATCGAGGAGATTACCGTGGATGGTCAACGGCAGGCGGCCGCAGGGAGTTCAGGGCAGGAACCATCCGTCCGCTTGCCGGCACATCTGGAAGTATCACCCGGGCGGCATTATTTTGAATTCAAGTTTACGGCGTTGAGTTTTCTATCACCGGATAAGGTGCGTTTCCGCTGGCGGCTCGCCGGGTTGGAAAAGGATTGGGGTCGCGAGAAGAACGAGCGTTCTGCCAGCTACAGCTTCCTGCCCTTTGGGAATTATGAGTTTCAGGTGCAGGCCTGCAACAACGACGGCGTGTGGAACGAAACCGGCGCAGCCCTCAAGCTCACGGTGCTGCCGTATTTCTGGCAGACTTGGTGGTTCAAGATCACGAGTGTGATCCTGTTTGCCGGCGGATTGGCCGGAGGCATCAGCTACTTCGAGCGGCGCAAACGGGAGCAGTTGCAACACCAACGCGCGCTGGAGCAGGAACGGGCGCGCATCGCCAGAGACATTCACGATGATCTCGGCTCCAGCCTGACGCGCATTACCTTGTTGAGCAATTCGGCCCGGAGCGACCTGGATAGTCCCGCGCAGGCTGCGAGCAGCCTGGCTCGAATCGCCGTCACGGCGATGGATCTCACGCGCGCGATGGACGAAATCGTATGGGCGGTGAACCCGAGACATGACCGGCTCGACAGCCTGGTCAATTATATCGGCAAGTTTGCGCAGGATTTTCTGAGCGCCGGGGGCATCACGTTTCGCTTGGACGTGCCAACACAACTGCCCCGCTGGTCGCTCCGCTCGCAAGTGCGGCACAATCTGTTCCTCGCGGTCAAGGAGGCGCTACACAACGTGTTGAAACACGCGTCTGCCACCCAAGTCCGGGTCGTGCTCACGGTCGAATCCGGTGGCTTTCGGCTCTCCATCGTGGACAACGGTTGCGGTTTCGTGCCCGGCGTGCCCGGCCGCGCAACGAACCCGCCGGAGTTGCCGGACGAGGGCAACGGTCTCGTGAACATGAAAACCCGGCTGGATGAGATTGGGGGACACTGCGCAGTGCGCAGCGCGCCGGGCGACGGCACGAGCGTGACGTTCACCGTGCCGGTGAAGAATCATGAACAACGCCACGAATAATGAAGTTGGGTCACAGTTCGAATGTCGTTGCGGATTCAAGTCCACGGTCGCGCCCCGTCAGCGTGCGACCGGTCGGCTGTCCCATGAATTGAGGACACGCATTGCCCAAGGAATCAGGTTATCATTAAAACGCGAATGAGCATGAACATCAAAGTTTCCCTCGTGGAAGATGACAGCGAGATCAGGGAAATCTTTGGCGACTGGGTGACCCGTGCGAAAGGCTTCGAATTGTTGAGCCATTACGCCAGCGGCGAATGCGCGCTGGCCGAGTTGCCACGGCTGCGCCCGGACATCGTGCTCATGGATATCAATCTGCCGGGTCTGAACGGCGTGGAGTGTGTGCGGCGGCTCAAGCCATTGCTAGCCGCGACCCAGTTTATGATGGTCACGGTGTATGAGGATGCGGATCACATCTTTGCTGCGCTATCGGCCGGGGCGTCAGGCTATCTGCTCAAACGGACGACGCGGGAACAAATGCTCGCGGCGCTCCTGGAGGTTCGCGCCGGCGGTTCGCCCATGAGCACCAACATCGCGCGCATGGTGGTGGCTTCCTTCAGCCAACCCCGGTCGGCGACCTCGTCCGAAATGGAGAAGCTTTCGCCACGCGAGCAGGAAGTACTCGAACTGCTGGCGCGCGGCTATCTCTACAAGGAAATTGCCGAGACGCTCAAGATCAGCCCGACGACGGTGCCTACCTACATCCGGCGCATCTACGAAAAACTCCAGGTTCATTCGCGCTCCCAAGCGGTTGCGAAAGTGGCCCATTGGCTGCCGCGTTAGCACCGGCGGCAGGTTGAGACGGTGAAAAGCCCCGAATTTCCAACCTGAACATCGCTCGGTATGTGCTATGTTTATGGGACATGACAGGCGGGGTGGAGGCGCTATCTTCTTCATGCAGCAACGCAAAACATCAACCTAAACCTAAATCGAGTCTGTTTCATGAAAACAAAAACCGGCAGCGGCTTAATGCCTTCTCAGGCCAATCTAACCAAGCTCCAACCACCTCTCGCTATGTGCTATGTTTATGGGACATGACAGGCGGGGTGGATGCGCTATCTTCTTCATGCAGCAACGCAAAACATCAACCTAAACCTAAATCGAGTCTGTTTTATGAAAACAAAAACCGGCAGTGGCTTAATGCCTTTTCAGGCCAATCAACCAAGCTCCAACCTATGAAAATACAAACTAAGAACGGTGGCATGCCCTCAGCGTCCATTGGGCATCTGCTAAAAAACCACTTCAACTCAAACCTGAAACTGGCGTGCCGACTAGCCTTGATTGCTGGGCTGACGCTGGCGGGTTCGGCGGCGGCGGCCCTGGTCGTCACAACGGACAATCAGTATAGTTCAGGTTCATTCACGCCCACCTGGCCGGTCGCCATGGGCAGCTTGATTGGGGGAATGGCCCCCAGCAGTTCGAGTCCAGCGAGCGGTTTTCACACATGCAGATTATAAAAAGCAACAACAACAAACGACAAACAACAAACAACATCTATGAAAAAACTGGTTCAATTAGTTCTTAAGAGCACAGCGATATTCCTATTCGCTGTGCTGGCCTTCGCCCCGTCAGCCCGGGCGGCCATTACCGTCCAGGCATATGGGAACACCGGCTGGATTGCCGGAGCGAACCCTAGCTTGACTACCTTCACATTTACTCCGACTCCAGGCGACGACGGAATGCTGATCGCCATGGTGGACGGGGAACAAGGAATCAGCGTGGATGTGGCCTCGATCACCTGGAACGGGACCCCTCTGACGCAGGCGGCGAGCGCGGTGCTACTAAACGGCGCAGATGGCGCTTACGCGCATATTTACTATTTGGCCCAACCCGCTGTCGGCTCCGGCACGCTCAGCGTTACTCTAACAGACAGCCCCACTCGATCGTGTGTGGCTGCCCTGTACGCTACCGGCGTGGGCGCCCTTGAGGATCAGACGACAGCCACTAGCGGAAATTCGGGCAATCTAACTGCCGGTCCTATCACGGCTAGCTATGGAGCGCTGGTCATCGGCACCGCAGGACACAGTGCCGGCGCGTTTACGGGTGGCGGGATCGTAGGCGGAGGAGATACCCTGCTCTATAATGTAACGGGTTCCGGCAGCGGCGGGGCCGCAAGCTACTTAATCGACTACCGAGGTGGCGGCTCATACAGCGCCCAATGGTTCAATAGCTCGCAGAACGAGGCCGTCGCGATCGCTTCGTTTGCCTCGCTTGTCCCTCCCCCCCCGATGCGGGCGCCAGTCGACTTGACTGCCATGTTCGGTGACACGAAGGTGGACCTTGCTTGGTCGCCGTATCCTGGGGCAACAAGCTACAACGTGAAGCGTTCGGAGACAAGCGGCTCGGGGTACGTAACGATCGGAACGACAAGCGATTCTGCGTTCGCGGATATTGGCTTGGTCAACCTCCAGACTTACTATTACGTGGTATCGGCTGTAACCAACTCGGTTGAAACGGGTGACTCCGTTCAGGTCAGCGCGACGCCGCTCCCTCACATTACGGTTCCCCTGATGGCCAACAGCTACAATCTGGATGGCGTCTATGCGCTCTCCGGAGACGCGTTCCATGGCACCCTAGTATGGGACTGGGGTTTGTACGAAACCGGTGGCGATCGCCAGGGCACCGGCATGCCCACCGACGGCATCGTCTCCGGCAGCGGAGACGTGTCCTTCCAGTTGGCGTCGTATACCGCCAACAACATGCTGAAACTAGATAACAGCTCGGGGACCATGACGTTTGTTCAGGGCGGACAATTCGCAAAAGTGAGCTTTCTCACCATCGCATCCTCTTCACCAATGGTGACCTTCACGCTTCAATTCAGCGATGGCAGCACGGCCACAAATCGGTTTCAAGCCGGAGAGTGGAGCGGCGGCGGCACCAATCGCCTATTGGCGGCGGGCTCCCTCAACTATGATCTGGCGACATACATGCTTGGCAATTGGGGGACTTTGAACCAGGCTGACTACCTTCTGGATCCCGGCGACCAGACGAAGACGTTGCAGGCGGTCTCTTTCTCCTCATCGGGGCTGGTTGGCGTGTTCGCCATCAGCGGAAGGGGAAAGCTCATCCCCGTGTCCGGCCCGCCGTCGGTGCCGACTATCTTTTCGGTGTTGACTGGCAACAAAAATGTCGCCTTGACATGGACGGTGTCGTCCGGGGCACTCGGCTACAACGTGTGGAGCTCGAACAGCGTCAGCGGCGCAGTGCAAATCGACACCTCAGCGGTAGAGAACTACACGAAAACCGGATTGGACAACGGCACGTTGTACTATTTTAAGATCGCGGCCACCAACAGTGTGGGTGTGGGTGCGTACTCCGTTGTGACCAACGCGACGCCCAACCCGAAGATTCCGCCGGCGCCCACTCTCCTTAAGGTGACGCCTGACAACGCTAAGGTCACCCTGACCTGGACGGCGTGTTTGGATGCAAGTGGTTACAACGTAAAACGTTCAACGACCAGGGGCACCGAGACGAACATCGGAACGACTGCGGGGACGAATTATGTGGACCTCGCAGTGGTCAATGGAATGACGTATTACTACGTGGTATCCGCCACGAACAGCGCTGGCGAGAGTGCGAACTCCACCGAGCTCAGCGCGATGCCGTTTCATAACCTGATCCTCAACGGCGAGTTTGAAGAGGGACCCACACTAGCATTCGCCGGAGTCGGTATTAATCTCAGCGGAGCTGGAACGGACCTTACGAACTGGACACTCATCGGAGCTGGCGGG
>CAINDV010000766.1 GCA_903847485.1 uncultured Verrucomicrobiota bacterium | reverse complement strand
CCCGCGGGAACGTCGGGCGCCGGCAGGGAGATAAAATCCCCCGGCACGCCGGTTCGCAGCGCCGGGTAAAGCGCTCAGCCGCCGCCACCGGCTGCGTAACCCCATCCCCAAATAGTGGCGAATCCGCCGCGGGAGTTCTGGAGACAACGCGAAAAAACTTGTCGACATGAAACTTGACTTGATCATCGAGGTTTGCCAGCCCATGCTGTTGCGCGACGAACGGATAAAAACCTCTTTATGAGCGAACTGAAAATTGGCCATCGATTGGAAGACGGCGTGAGTGTCTGTCGTATCGAGGGCCGGCTAGACGGCTTAGGAGCTAGCGCTTTGGAAGTATACGCGCAGCAACGCATCAACCAGGGGGATCTGCGCCTGGTTCTGGATTTGGCTGGGGTGGACTACATGAGCAGCGCTGGTCTGAGGTGCTTGCTGGTAGTGGCGAAAAAGGTTCAGTCTGTCAAGGGCAGCCTTGTCCTATGCTGCCTGACCCCCATGGTGCTCAACGTAATGAATCTGTCTGGTTTTCAACGGTTGCTGCGAGTCTGCGCGACTCAAGTGGAAGCCGTTGCTGCCGCAGCCGGGGGGCAGAGGTAGCTGTGCCTTGTCGTTAGCACAGCCGCATGGCGAATACTGTCGCAAGCTGACATGCTTTAGCGCACATTCTTCCCGAGAAAGCAACTATGCACCAAACCGACACGGTTTCCGGATACCTCCTGAGCTGCCTGCAGCACATCGGGATCAAGCACCTGTTCGGTGTTCCCGGGGACTACAACCTCGATTTTCTGGATGATGTTCTGGCGAGTCCCATCCGCTGGGTAGGGAACTGCAATGAACTGAATGCCGGTTATGCGGCAGATGGCTACGCTCGCCTGAATGGGGTCGGCGCAGCTGTTGTCACGTATGGCGTTGGCGGCTTCAGTATTCTAAATGCCGTGGCAGGCGCTTTCGCTGAACATGTGCCAGTAATCATCATCAACGGGGCCCCTCCAACTCGTCGCAGGGAGTCCGGTGCCATGGTGCATCATCTAGTCTCCAACTACTACTTACAGCTCGATATCTATCGGAAGATAACGGCCGATGCGGCCCTGCTGGCCGACCCCAAGACCGCGCCTGACGAGATTGACCGGGTTATACGGAATTGCCTTGCCCTAAAACTGCCTGCCTACCTTGAACTTCCAGCCGACATAACGCGCGCCAAGTGTCGTGGACCCGGGGAGTTTCTTCCTGCCACAACCGCAACCTCCAACAAGGGGAGTCTTGCGGAGTGCGTCGTGGAGGCTGCGGAGATCCTCAACAAGGCGCAGCACCCGCTGATCCTCGCGGGCGTGGAGTTGCTCCGTTTGGGACTTGGAATGGAGACGCTCCGCCTAGTGGAAACAATTGAGATTCCCTTCGCCACCATGCTCAGCAGCAAAGCCGTGCTTCCGGAGCTTCATCCCCAGTTTGTCGGCATCTACCAGGGTGGCTGGAGCAAGGAGGCCGTACGCCGTCAGGTGGAGGATTCTGACTGTCTCCTTTCTCTTGGCTCCTGGATGACCGACTTGGACACAGGCTTGTTTAGCATGAAACTAGACCCCCGGCGGATGATAAGCGCTGTAAGCGGACAGGTCCGCATTGGCAGCCACTATTACGATGAGATCCAGCTTGGTGATTTCATCGCCGCACTGGCCCCGGCGGTTCAACCTCGTTCCTACCAAGCTTCCCACCCGGCTGAGTCCTATTATTTCAAACAACTTTTTGTGCCCCAACCTTCATGTCAGGTGACTGCACAACGGCTTTATGAGTGCATTAACAGCCATCTGGACGACCAGATGATCTTGCTTGCTGAACCCGGTGACGCCTTTTGTGCGGCCCCGGAGTTCAACATCGAGGAAGCTGAGAATTTCATTGTCCAAGCCTACTATTGCTCCATCGGTTTCTGCACTCCGGCAGCTTTAGGTGTCGCGCTGGCACGCCCGGCGAAACGGCCGTTTGTGCTTTCTGGCGACGGCGCCTTCCAAATGACCGCGCAGGAGGTTTCCACCCTGATCAGGGAGCGCTGCCCTGGTGTTTTCGTGCTCGTTAACAATGATGGCTATCTGATCGAGCGGAAGCTCCATAAGGACGGTCGCTACAACGATATCCAGATGTGGCGCTACGCTGAACTGCCAGCGGTGTTTGGCAATGAGTCTTTTGTCATAGGGATGAAGGTCACGACGGAGGAAGAGTTGGAACACGCGATGCGAACCGCCGTTAGCAGGAAGGACAAGCTTGTGTTTATCGAGGTCTGCCTGCCAAATCGCGACTGCTCCAAGGGTTTGGACCGGCTTGGGGATAGCTTCCGACAGTCTCAACGGAAGTGAGCCGAGTCTGCAAAAGGTAATTACAGCAACCCCTGGCTCGGCCTATACTGTCTTCAGGATGATTCCCTCGATCACGTTCACGGTATGCTCCATGCAGGAGGCGGCTTCTTCGAGGCGGTCGTAGATCTTGCTCCATTTCAGTATCTCGATCAGGTTTACCACGCTAGCGTCGGCCGATTCATAGAGTTCCCCTAGCCCGACCAAGAGGAACATGTCTGCCTCACTTTTGACTTTTCGCACCCGCTCGCAGTTCGCAGTGCCGCTCCTTCTCCGCACGATGATCTCCAGCAGAGGCTGGATCTCGGCGCTCATCTCTGTCAGGCAGGCGGCTTGCGCCGCGGCCCCTTTCTGGATTTCGCGGAAGCCATAGAGCCCGATACGACTGGAGACGGCGCCGACCGCGTGGATAGTTCGTTGGAAGGCGCGGGTTAGCTCGCGGATGTCTTCGCGGTTGAGGGGTTCGATAAAGGTCAGGGAGAGTTCGCGCTCGATCTGCCGGCAGGTAGTGTCGCCCGCCGAAACCAGTGCGCTGATGTGCCCGCATTTGTCGGAGACTGACGTGAAATCGTGGAGGACGCTTTCCAGAAGTTTGACCGCCTCCTCCAAAGTGCCGGCCTGTTTGTGGAACAGTCCGGTAAATGGGAATGAGTCGTCGAAGAGGTTTGTTTTCATCGTTCAACAGCCGCCCGCTCGGGGCTTTTGTCGCCTTGAAGTCTCCGGTTCAGCCGGTCCAAATAAATGTAAAACACCGGCGTGACGTAGAGGGTGAGAATCTGAGAAAAGAAAAGCCCGCCCACCACCGCAACGCCGAGGGACTGTCGCGCCTCGCCGCCAGCACCTAAGCCCAGCGCGATGGGCAGGCAGCCGAACAGAGCCGCCATGGTGGTCATCATGATCGGGCGGAAGCGCATCAGCGAGGCTTGGTAAATGGCATCCACCGAACTCAGCCCCTCGGTCTTCTCGGCCTCCAATGCGAAATCCACCATCATGATGCCGTTCTTCTTGACGATCCCGACCAGCATGATGATGCCGACGTAAGCGTACATGTCGAGTTGCAGTCCGAAGAGGGCCAGCGCCGCCAACGCGCCAAACCCGGCCAACGGCAGCGAGGAGAGAATCGTCAACGGATGGATGAAGCTTTCGTAGAGGATGCCCAAGACCATGTAGATGACGATGACGGTAACCAGGAGCAAAAATCCCATGCTGGCGAACGAGGATTGGAAAGCCTGAGCTGATCCCTGAAATGCGGTGTGGACCGACGGTGGCAGGTTCTCGCGGCTGAAACGGTTGATCTCGTCAATGGCTGTGCCGATGGCGGAGCCGGGTTTGAGGTTGAACGAAATTGTGGCGGAGGGAATCTGCCCGGAATGGTTGATGGTGAGTGGGGAAACCGTCTGGCGAATCGAGGCGACCGTGGTCAGCGGCACCAGTTCTCCCCGGTTCGACTTGATATAAAGCGTGGCCAGCGACGAAGGCTCCTGGCGGAATTCGGGGGCCACCTCCAGGATTACGTAGTAGAACGTGGACGCGGTATAAATCGTGGAAACCTGGCGCGAGCCGTAGGCCGAATAAAACGCTTCCTGGATTTGCTCCACCGTTAGTCCGTGCGAGGCCGCCTTGTCCCGGTCAATGGTGATCTCCAGCTTCGGCTTGCGCATTTGCAGGTCCGACTTCACGTCGGCCAGGGCGGGAATGGAGCGGATCTTTTCCTCCATGATGCTCCCAAACTGGTACAGGCTGTCCAAGTCAGTGCTCTGCAATGTGAACTGCCACTGCGCGCTCGAAAGGCGGGAGCCGATCGCGATCAGTGGTGGATTCACCAGCGAGACGATCATTCCGGGGATCAGGTTGAGGTTGGGGCGGAGGGTGGCGATGATTTCATCCACCGAATGTTTTCGCTCGGCGCGTGGTTTCAAGCTCACGAAAACCAGCCCGTTGTTTTCGGCCGAAAAGCCGGCCAGCGAAACTACTGCCGCGTCCCGGCAGTCAGGGTTGTTCAGAAGCTCCTCGTTTAGCAACTCATGATGACGGGCCAGATCGGCGAACGAGGCCTTGTCGTCCAGGAGTGAAAAAATCCGGAAAAAATTCTGGTCCTGCGTCGGGATGAATCCCTTGGGGATCTGGTCGAAAATTTTCACCATCGCTAGCGTGATCAGCAGGGTAACCACCAGCGCCCACCGCCGGCGGCGCAGCACCCAGCCCAGGCTCCGACCGTAGGCCGCTTGCCAGGCGTCGAACAGGCGTTCGGAAATGGCGTGGAGCCGGCCCGGCTTTCGGTCGGAATATCCCTTCAGGAAGCGGCTGCTCAACATGGGCGTCAGCGTCAGCGAAATGATGCCCGAAAGCAGGATGGCGGCGGTGATGCAGACGGCAAATTCCCGGAACAGCCGGCCCAGCAGCCCGCCCATGAACATGATCGGAATGAACACCACCGCCAGCGAGATGGTCATCGAGAGCACGGTGAAGCCAATCTCCCGCGATCCTTTCAAGGCGGCTTCCAGCGCGCTTTCGCCCTTCTCCATCCGCCGGATGAGGTTCTCCACGACCACGATGGCGTCGTCCACCACGAAACCGATTGAGAGCGTGATGGCCATCAGGGAAAGCGTGTTGAGCGTGAATCCGAAGACGTTCATCACTGCGAAAGTTCCTATCAGCGACAGCGGCACCACCAGGCTGGGAATGATCGTGGCCTTGAACGAGCGCAGGAAGAGGAAGATCACGGCGATGACGAGAAAGACCGTCAGGACCATCGTCATCTGCACGTCGGTGATGGATTCGCGGATGAACTCCGACTGATCGTAGAAAAGGTGGACGTTCAGCGCGCCCGGCAACGAAGCTTTGAGCCGCGGGAGGCGGGCTTTGATTTCTGTAGCCAGATTCACGGTGTTGGCGCCGGGTTGCTTGCGAACGCGCAGGATCACCGTCCCCTTCTTTTCACCCTGCTCCAGGAACCACGCCGTGGTGCGATCGTTCTCCCGGCTGTCAATGGCCCGGCCAATGTCGCGGATGCGCAGCGGATAGCCGTTTTGGTAAGTCACCACCAACGAATCAAAGGCTCGGGCGTTCGGGAGTTGTCCGTTGGAGTCAATAGTGTACGAGGTGTTTTGATTGTCTATCGTTCCCCCGGGGAGATAGACGTTTCCTCCCTTAATCGCGTCGAGCACTTCGTTGATGCCGACCTTCTTGTTGGCTAACGAGTAGGGGTTGACCTGAATCCGAACTGCATACTTTTGGATTGGCAGGAGATCAATCTCGGCCACGCCGTTGATGGTGGAGAGGCTCGAGATCAGGACATTTTCGCCCAAGTCGTGGAGGGTCGTTATCGGCAGTGAGTCGGAGGTCAGGGCGATGAACATGATGGGCATGTCCGCCGGGTTCACTTTCTTGAAGGTCGGCGGATTGGGCATGTTGCGCGGCAGAATTCCCATGGCGGCCGAGATGGCCGAGTTCACGTCCACCGCTGCGGCGTCAATGTTCCGTTCCAGGGAAAACTGAATGTTGATCGTGGTCGCTCCCTGCGAGCTGGAGGAACTCATCGAGTCAATGCCCGCAATCGAGGAGAACTGTTTCTCCAACGGCGTGGCGACGGTCGCCGCCATCGTTTCGGGGCTGGCTCCCGGCAGAAACGCGGTGACGCTGATCGTCGGGAAATCAACATTGGGGAGGTTGTTGATGGAGAGGTTGCGGTAACTCAACAGGCCGAAGAACAGCAGCCCGAACATGACCAGAGTGGTCATGACCGGACGCCGAATCCATCGTTCTGAGACGTTCATGGCAACTCAGCGGGCTTTCGGAATTGCGTTCGTCGCCGCCGGAGCCGCCAGCTCAGCGACGACCACCGCCGACCCATTCTTGAGCTTGGTTTGTCCGTCAGTAACCACGGTTTCTCCGGGCGAAACTCCCCGGGTCACGACGGCCTCCTCTCCGGCCAGGCGCGACACCTGCACCGCCCGCACCTCGACGGTTCGGTCGTCCTTGACCACAAACACGAGCGTTCCCTTCGGCCCGGTCTGCACGGCCCTGGCCGGGATGACCACGACTCCGGCTTCTTTACCGACGATGAGCGAGACCCGGACGTATTGACCGGGCCAGAGAAAAGTGTCGGTGTTGGCGAAGGTGCCTTTCATCCGAATCATCCCCTTGGCGGAATCCACCGTGTTGTCAATGAAGGTCAACTGACCCCGCCGCACTTGCGCTTCGATTCCGGGAATCCGCGCTTCGACGGTGAGGGCCGATTTTTCCTGCTCGGCTCGGATGGCGGGCAAATCTTTTTCCGGCACCGAGAAGGTGACGTAAATCGGCTCGATTTGATTGACGACCAGGAGTTTTGTTTCGTTGACCCTCACCACTGATCCCAAGTTGACCAAATACGCCCCGGCCCGACCGGTGATGGGTGAGCGGATCGTGCAATAACCGAGGTTCAGACGGGCCTGTTCCACCACCGCCCGGTCGGCCTTGACCTTGTGCTCCTGCGCGCCGGCCTCGGAGCGGGTCTTTTCGGAATCGGAACGCGCGACCGCTCCCTTCTCATCAAGCCCAGCGTAACGCACCGCCTCGCTCTTCCTGAATTCCAGCGCGGCCTCATCGCTGGCCAGCAACGCCTCCGCTTCGTGAAGCGCCTCCTCAAATGGGGCCGGGTCAATAGTGACCAGCAGCGAGTCCCGCTGGACTTCGTCTCCCTCCCGGAAGTGGAATTTGAGGATTTGCCCCGAGACGCGGGCGACGATCTCCAGAGAGTTGTAGGCCTCGACAGATCCCATGGCATCGACAACCAGCGGCATGGACTTGGCCACGGCCTGGGCTGTCGTGACGGGAATGGGGGAAACAAAGGGGGCCGTCGCCTTCTTGCCACATGCCGACAGGCCCATGAGAACCGCTGCCATTGCGAGCCAGGAGCGTAGTTTGTTCATATTGCCTCACCCAGCCCTCTGGCCTTTCGGAGACCCGACCAAGTGCAGGGCTGGTCTCGAGTCTGCGCGCCGCCACACCGGCAGTCAAGAGCGCCGACCACCAGATCATGCCGTTGAACACCACTGTCGCATTGTGCTCGTCCTGAACGGCGTCGCGCCGGTCTCTGATCTCATTGAAGATCGGTTGGCGTGAAGGCATCCGTTGGGTTGGGGCGCTCACTTTGCAGTGAGACGTGGGAGGGAAGTTGGCGTCAGGCGCGACGCCTGACCTACGCCGCTGGCCATGTCTTCGACGCGGTTTTCCTGCATGGTTACGGTTAGAGCGTTTCCATAAATGACGTAGCGATGTCTTAGTTCGACAAGACTGCACAGGAAGGGTTTGGCACAGCTATGTCGCTACATGATTTCTGGAAACACTCTAGGAGCATGATGAGGCTCTGGAAAAGGTTCACTCAGCTTTCGCGGAGTTTGGTCTGGGCTTGTTCCTGAACACTTGCCAGTCAGGGCTTTTTCGCTTCCTCCAACAGGGTGAGTGGGAAGACGATGCCGAGCTTCTTGGCCATTTCGTGGTTGAGCACCACGCGACGTTTGGCCAAGGCGAGGATCGGCATGGTGGCCGGGCTTTCGCCGCGCAAGACGCGCGCCGCCATTTTGCCCGCCGCCAACCCGCTGTCGTGCCAACTGAGGCCCACGCCCAGCAGCGCGCCGCGGTCCACGAACTCCGGATCGTTCAGGACCAACGGCACCTTGGCCGAGGCGGTTGGCTTGATGACCGCCTCCAGCGCCTGCAACACGGTATTGTCGCCCGTGATCCAGACCACGTCGGGACCACGCGCAAGCAAAGCTTGGGCGCCGAGTAACACGTCGCCGGTGCCGCCGACGGTGACCTCTTCCAACATCACGCCCCTGGCTTTAAGCACGTCGCGGGCAACGCCGACAGCCTTGACCGAGTTCGCTTCGGAAGCGTTGTAGAGTGTGCCGACTTTCTTCGCACCCGGCACCAGTTGGAGCATCACCGTCATCGTATCCTCAATCGGCGGGAACGACGCGACGCCGGTGACCTGGGGCAAATGATCCTCAAAGCTCCGGCCCGCGCCGGCGCCCAGCGGGTCGTAGGTGTAAACAAAAACCATGGGCGTTTGCTTGACCGCGCCGAAGGCCGCCGCGAGGCCGGGCGTCGTCATGGGGACGATCAAATCCAGCCCCTGCGCTTCCAGCGACTGCATCATCTGCGGCATCTGGCTGATCTCGCCGAAGGCGTGCTTGCGCGTGACCTGGAGATTGCGCCCCTCTTCGATTTGTTCCGCGCGCAAGCCATCGAGGTAGCCTTGGATGGCGTTGTCCGCCGCGGCGTCCGGGCCGAAGGAGGCGAACGCGATGCGATACACGCGCTCGCCGTTCGCGGCTTGGGGTGATGGGGTCTCGCGTCCGCAACCGGCCAGGCCGAGCGCCAGCGTAAGCGCGGCGAGGGCCAGCAGAACCGTGTGGTTTCGCTTCTGGTTCTTCACGCAGGGAATGGTCTTCATCGGTGTGGACTCAGGTGATTTGCATGGAACTGGAATTCTCCAGCACGCGCTCGATCTGGCGAATCGCATGGAAGACCGCCCGCCCGATGAGGTCCAGGCTGGTCAGCGTGGCGATCCGCGATTGCGCCTGGGCGTATTCTTCCGGCGTGAACAGATCGTCCAGCAGGCGGCAGGCGTGGGCCAGGCTGAGCAGCACCACGTCGCGTGGCGCGGGGACGGTGTCGCTGAGAATCATTTCCCGCAGGCGGGTGCGGACCTCTTTGACCTCGCGCTGGTCAATCATCGGGTAACGGCGCACCGCAAAGACCCAGAGCAGCCGTTGGTTTTCTTCCTTGAGGATGTTCTTTCGAATGAGGTCCGCCTGCACACGGGCCACGAGGCGCTTCGACTCACGGACGAGCTTTTGCAGCCAAAACGACACGGGCTTCGGCGCACACTCGGCTTGCAACTCCGTCAGGGTTTCGTCGAGCAGCGCATCGCCGGTCGGCGCGGTGGAGGTGACGGTCAGCGTCGTCAAGTCCGTGTCAATCCGGCCGTCCAGGGCCAGTTCCATCAGCACGGCTCCGGCCAGGGCGTGGGCGAGCGAACCAATGGGCAAAGGTTTGAGGACGCCTTTCTGGTCATCCAGCGCGAGCAGGTAAATCTCTTCCGCGAAGCTGAGCAGACAGGGATCGGGACGCGTTTGCGTCACGGGCGAGGCGAAACTGGCGCAAGCCTGGTCCAGCGTTTCGAAGAGGGGAATGATGGCCGAAAACTGCGCCATGTGGAGAATCTCCCACACCGGGCGCGTGACGGCGGCCAGGGCCAGCTTGCCGCCGACGCGCTGCATCTGTCGGGCGGCGGCCAGGAATACCCGCAGGCCGGCGCTGCTAAGGTACTCCAGGCCGGACAGGTCCAGCACGAGTTGCCGGGCGCCGCCGTCAATGCTCGCGGTCAGGCCCCGCGCCACCTCCGGCCCGCTGGTGGCGTCGAGCCGACCTTGGACTTTCAAAATGATGACCGGCCATCGCTTCGTTTCGGTGAGAGTCATGGTTCTCTGTCTCCTGAATTGGGTGGTGAATTTGCTTTCAGCCAGGCGGACTGGAGCGTGATTTCCTATTCACAAACGAACAGCTCCACCATCCCAGCCATCTTGAACACGCGCTTGATGGGCGGCGTCAGGCCGAGAATCGCGAACTGCGCGGTGCCGGCGGTCTTCGCCGCCAGGAGGCACACGCGCAGGAAGGCGGAGCACACATAAGTCACGCCGGCCAGATCGAACACGACCGGCTGCGGCACCGCCGGACGGGCTTTTAACAGGTCTTGGAGTTTCTGGCTCTGCACGGTGTCGAAATGTCCGGCCAGCGTGCAGACCAGTTTGCCGTCGGCTTCGGTGAGAGTGATTTGTTCCTGCATAGCGGTGGTTTTAGAAATTGCGGTTGAACTGCTGATCAATGGCATCGGCGTCCAGTGACTCGTCCAGGTAAAGCGCGAGGTCGAAGCGGGCGACGCGCTGGTTGTCCCGGCGGCGGGCGACGCGCTGGATGTTGACCAGATGCCGCGCGGTCACGTTGTCGGTGGTGATGTTCTTGCCGCCGGTGCCGCAGCCCAGCGTGAAGGAAGGACTGAGCTTGTTGAAGATGCCGCCCACCCCGCCTTGAGACGATGGGGTGTTCACCACGATGCGCCCGGCATTCATCAACAGAGCAAACTCTTTGATCCGCGCCTCGTCATTGGCAAAGAGGCTGACCGTGTGACCGATCCCGCCGAAAAAATTTAGGTCAATGCAGCGGTTCACGGCGTCCGCGAAGGACCGCTCGACGTAGAAGCCCAGAATGGGCGCGAGGATTTCCGCCGACATCGGGTATTTCTCGCCGACGCCCGCCAGCGGAGCGATCAGCAGCTTCACGTCAGCGGGCGCGGCAATGCCGGCCTTGCTGGCGATCCGGGACGCCGGTTGACCGACGATGTCCGGCCTCATGGAGCCTTTGGCCGGATCAAAAGCCACGGCCTCCAGCTTGGCGGTTTCTTCCGGGGACAGGAAGTAAGCGCCCTGGCGCTCAAACTCAGCCCGCACCGCGGCAGCGATGGACTGCTCCACGACGATGGATTGCTCGCTGGCGCAGATCGTGCCGTAGTCGAAAAGTTTGGAGCGAAAAATCTGGCTCACCGCGAACGGAATGTCGGCACTGGCATCAATGAACACCGGCACGTTGCCCGCGCCCACGCCCAGCGTCGGCGTGCCCGAGCTGTAGGCCGTCTTCACCAACCCCGTGCCGCCCGTGGCCAGGATGAGCGCCAGCCCTTTGTGGCTCATCAGCGCCTGG
>CAINDV010000765.1 GCA_903847485.1 uncultured Verrucomicrobiota bacterium | reverse complement strand
TGGGATCGTATGTGCCCGGCCCGGCCGCAGGCGGGGTCGGGGCGGTGAAAAGCGTTCCGCACCAAGCGCAACGCCGCCGTTCCAGTTCAAAGACCGTCGCGTTAAAGATGGGCTGGGCGGCGATGCGCACGATCCTGGCTGGGACTTTAAGCAGGTAGAGTTTGCCCTGGCGGCAGTTAGAACAGGTGTCCGATATCATTGGAATCCGCAGGTGGGCCGGGCAGAAAGAAAAGGAGACAGAAAAATGGGGGCCAGGGCAGGCAGACCCTCGACTGGCGGCGGAGATTCTCTGGCGCCAGTTTCAAAACGGTTAGCAACGATGCCAAGACTCGGCAGGGTTTTGAAAGAACCTCTTACTATTTCACGTTCTTGATCGTGGTGTACAGATCGAACGCATCCTTCGGGGTGCGCCCGTCGTGGACCACGGCGCGAATCGCCTGAATCATCGCCACGGGATGCTCCGCCTGAAAGACATTACGGCCCATATCTACGCCCGAGGCACCTTGTTGGATCGCTTGGTAGGCGAGTTCCAGTGCTTCCAGTTCCGGTAACTTCTTGCCGCCTGCAATCACGATTGGCACTGGACAGGAGCAGGTCACTCTTTCGAAATCTGTTTCGGAAAAGTAAGTCTTCACGAAGGTCGCGCCGTTTTCCGCGCAAACCCGGCACGCCAGTGAGAGGTACCGCGCATCCCGCACTAACTCCTTGCCCACCGCCGTCACCCCGAGGGTAGGGATACCGTACTTATTGCCTAAGTCCGCCGTTCGGACCAAATTCTGGATAGTCTTCGCCTCGAACTTACTTCCGACCGCCACCATGATAGCCAGCGCCGACGCATTCACTCGGATGGCATCCTCAATGTCCAGGAGACACTCGTCATTGAGGTCAGTCAGCACCGTGGTCCCCGCCGAGTAGCGCAGTGATACCGCCTTGTTCGACGTCGGCGGCACGATGGAGCGCAAGGCTCCACGGGAGCACATGATGCAGTCGGCGTAGTCAATCAGCGGCGTGATTGTCAGGTCCATCCGCTCCAAGCCGGAGGTCGGCCCCATGATATAACCATGATCGAAAGCCAGCATCACCGTGTAGCCCGACTTAGGGTTAAAGATACGGCTCAACCGGTCCTTCATGCCCCAGTCCACATGGTCGAGGCCCTTGAGAAAGAACCCGTGCTTTGTTACCGGCACGCCAATGCCATAATCGGCGGCCTCCTTATTACTGTCTTTGTCTGCCATATTGATTTTGAGTTGAGTGTAATCGGTGTGTTTCTCTGTGTTTGTGCCCGGCTCAAAACCTGAGCCGGAGATTGCTTCCTGATGCTAGTTCGCGTTCAAGATCGGACTAAGTTGGTTTTCCATTAGCACCGGGCTTCAGCCCGGTGAAAGGGGCGATCAAGGACGAAAGCCGCTGAAGCGGCTCGGTCGCGATTTCGGCTCGCCACACCGGGCTGAAGCCCGGTGCTAATGATAGGCTCACCTCGAATGTTCATTGGAATAAACTCCTTCGCTGAATCCCTTGAAGATGAGCGAAATGGAAACCGCCCCCGGATCAGCGTGCCCCAGCACCCGGTCGCCCAGGTTCCGGGCGCGTCCGAACTTCGCCTTCATGTTCCGGGTCGCTTCGGCCCCTTGGGCCGCCGCCGCCGCCGCCTGCGCCAGAGCGGCCTTGATACCGCCGGCACTATCAGCCGACTGCAAAGCCGCCAGCGCCGGTAGGAAGGCATCCATCATCGTCTTATCTCCCACTTGGGCGTGGCTCTGCTTTTGCAGTTTGGTAACTCCGGCCGCGAACACCGCCACTAACCCCGCGCCATCCAGTTCCGCGCGACCTTCGGCCCCGTCGCTCAGCCCCATGAAGAAGGATCCAAGCAACGGCCCGGTGGACCCGCCGTCACATGACATCACCGCCCAAGCAATCGCGGAAAAAAGCGCCTTCAAATCCAGCGTCGGGTGTTCGGACACCGTCTTACTGACGGCTTCCATCGCACGCAAGATCGTCGTGCCGTGGTCGCCGTCGCCGACAGCACTGTCGAGCTTCGACAGCATCTCATGATGCGTGCGAATCTGGTCGGTGGCGGCGTTGAGCATGCCACAGACCTGCTGGTAACTAATCGTCTCAGGCATAACTACGCCACCGTCAGTGCTGGCGTGTTGCACGGCGCGTTCCAGCACGCCAGCAACTCAGCATCCATCTTAGCGGCGAACATCTGGAAGCCGGCCATCTCTTGCACCGTCAGATACTCGCCACACCGGGCGGCGGCTAGGGAAATCCCCTTGGAATCCAGGTATTTCTTGCACCCGCGCAGCACGATATACATCTCCATCAGCGTGGTCGCGCCGGCACCGTTGATCAACACCATAATCCGGTCGCCCGTCTTAGCTTGAATCGCTGCCACTAACCGCGACAGCATCAGTTCCGCCGTCTTATCGGCCGTCAGAATCTTCGACGCTCCGGTGCCCGCTTCCCCATGCTGGCCCATCCCGACCTCCATCTCGTCATCGGCTAAGTCGAAAATCGCCTGGCCCGACGCCGGATGCGTCGCCGTTTTCATCGCCACCGCCAGGGTCGCCATGTGATCGTTGAACCGCTTGGCCAGCGCATAGACTTCGTCCAAGCTCTTGCCGGCCTCGGCAGCGGCCCCCGCGATCTTGTAAAGCGGGATGCAACCAACTAACCCACGCCGGTCTTCCGCCGGAACGTTGGCCCCCGGCGCGATGTCTTCATGGGTCAGCAGCATCTTAAACGGAATTCCTTCCTTGGCTGCCATCTCCATCGCCATGTTGGCACTCATCACGTCGCCGGCATGGTTCAGCACCACGAACAGAATCCCCGCTGGCCGGTGCGCCAGCCTTAGTGCCTCCAGCACCTTCGGCGGCCCCGGCGCGGCAAAGATGTCGCCCACCACGCTGTAATCAAGCATGCCGGAACCCACGAACCCACTTAGCGCTGGCTCATGCCCCGCGCCGCCCAGCGTCACGATGGCCACCTTGTTGGCTGGCTTAGGCGTTGCCCGGCACACGATCTTATCCGACTTGATAGTAATAAGATCCCCGTGCGCGATCGCAAAGCCCTCCAGCAATTCCCGGGTCAGGGCGGTCGGGTCATTGATAAACTTCTTCATGGTCATATTGCTTCCTTAGTTGCGGGTTCACTTCTTGAACTCTAGATACTCGACCGGCGCGCCTCCGTCGTTGATGAAGGCTACGCGCAGACCCTCCATAGGAGCGAATGGCTGCACGATGACTTCCCGTCCGGCCAGCGCCTCGTCTAAGTTGTCAACCGTATAGGCCACATGCGCCACCGTCTTTAGCAGTTCGGGCATGGGGCAACCTGGCTCGAAGCGCAGCCATTCCACCCGATGCTCACTCTTCGTAGCGTCGGTGATAAAGAGCTTACTGGGAGCCAGGTGGATTTCGTTCGGCTGTTGCACCTTGGTAGGAAGGCCGATGTGATGAAACTCTTTGTTCATATTGATCCTGATAGCAATAGTTACTCTGCGGAAGTAAGAGTAACTTAGAACTTCACGTTGGGATTAGTGAACCGCAGCCCGTCGCCGTCATGGAAGCTGGCGTATTCGCTGACAATCGCGCCCTGGGGGCCGCCGATCATAAAGTGCTTGGCCCCGACGCGGTTCAAGGTGCGGATGTCGCCGGGATACATCATGTAACCCTTGGACACGGTGAGAAACTTAGCCTGGCTCGGCGGCAGTTTGAACTCAGCCGGCAGTGGGTCGCCTTCCTCGCCCAGCGTGCAAATGCTACCGTAACGTATGTGCCAGCTTTCCATCTTCGCTTTCCCTTTCGCCGTGGAGTCATGACCGTGCTCAACGATCATCTGCCCCGGCAGCAGGTAAATCTCATGCGCGAAATAGCCCGCCTCCTGGTTGTTGATCCAAAAGATGCCCCCCATGCCGACATTGGCGAAGTCGCCCAAACCGAAGTCCGTCGCCCACATGTTAGTCCGCAGCGAGTCCGACACCGGATACCCGTAGGCCGCCATCATGTCGAAATAGGCTTGCTTGGCCTTGTCCACCTGGAACTTGCCGTCCAGGTAAAAGTCCGCGTTTTTGTGCTTGGTTAGTTTGACAGTTTTCATTGGTTGAATGTTAGTGTCTTTGGCGACGCAGTTAGTCCCGGAAACCGCGATGGCAACCGCCACCGCCGAAGCCAACGTTAGTCGAGCGATTATGGTACTTTTCATGTTGTTTTATATGTTGTGTATTTGACTTGAGTGTTTAACGGTTTAGTAACCGGTCGGGCAGTGGTAGCGGCCCGGACAGTTACACGATTGGGTGCGAGTGAAATTCATTCAGCGCAAGACATCCCCCGGCAGTGGCCGGCCTTCGGGTGTGAGCAGTTCGACCGCCATCATGCTTTGGTCCCCCTTCGGCTTCGAGTAACGCCACACCACCTGTTTCGCACGCGAAAGCTCCAACAGGCCGCAGCCTTGCCCGTCAGCATAAGCCCCGTAGCAGCCCGCCACCACGTTCCCATTCGGCAGCAGGTTCATCGCGGTTAGATTGCGCACTGTCACGGCTCCCAACTCTTCAGTGCGACATTCCCAGACGCTCTTGCCGCTCGTATCGTATTCCACCACCCGGTCCAGGCAGGAAACCAAGGTGCTACCTTGCGGAGTGCGGAGCGCGGCAAACGCCAACGAACCGGGCACCTTGACCTCCCACACCGCTTCGCCCTTGGGGGTGTATTCCTTGACCAGCCGCACTCCTGAGTGGCAGACCAGGTAATTACCGCTGGCCAGTTTCCGAGCCATCCGCATGTTATGGTGCTGGCCGGGTTGAAACGGATTAGTCTGCAGAGCGAAAACCACTTTGCCATCCGAGTCCACTTCCAGTAGTCGTCCGGTCGAGTTCTCCCCAATGAAGGTCTTACCATCCGCCAACCGCTGGCAGGCGTAGGTGCCGCCTCCCTTTTGCTGGGGCGACCGGTATTGAAACACCACCTTCTTCTCCCGGGTAACTTCCGTGACAGTTTCGCCGTCGGCAAACAGGACATTCCCGTTCGGCAGCATCCAAACGTCGTGCGTTAGTTTGGTCGGATACTCCCACAGAACCTCGCCCGCCGACGAAAGCACCATCACCCGTCGGTCGCCCGCCGCCAGAATCTTCCCGGAAGGTTGACCGACGATGAGTGGTTCCTCCGCCTGCACAGTGGCAAGGAAAGCCACCAATCCCAGCACTGCCAAGCACGTTCGGCTTAGCCGTAGCCGTGCAGTAGGACAGGCGTCGCGCCTGTCTCTGACATCGTTTGGGACAACATTCCCGGACGGATCCTGATGGCTGTGAACGGTCATCTTTTAGTGAGGCAAGGGAATGAAGATGGAGACAGGCGCGACGCCTGTCCTACGCCGCTGGCCACGCCTTCGGCGTGGTTTCGGTCTGCATAGACACGGCTTAGGCTAAGGCACGGTCTCTTCCGGGACGAGTTGGGCAAAGCGCAGTTCATCGCACGGCCATTATTCAACGATCACGACTCGAAATCCAACATTAAAAACGCGCTGCCACTGAGGATAATCCCACCGGGCCGACGCCCTCGACTCCTTCGGCCGGTCCGCCCACGAGCCGCCGCGCACCACTTTGAGCCTTCCCTCGCCGACCCCGGCGCGAGTTGTCGGCGACTGATACGGATAAGGCCGGTAATCATCCCGTGTCCATTCCGCCACGTTCCCGATCATGTTATGCAAACCCCAGGCGTTAGGCTGGTATTGCGTCACCGGTGCCAGGTGCAGAGTCCTATCGTTGAACCGCGCTTCCTTCGGCACGAAATCCCAGAACTTATCCGGGTTCGCGATAGGCTGCGGGTCAACACCTTGAACCGCCAGTTTCGACAGCGAGGCATCGGCGAGATTGGCGAAGGTCGAGAAGTCCGAGTCCAGTCCGCCGTAGAACATCGGGGTGCCTGAGCCGGCCCGGCAAGCCCATTCCCACTGCGCTTCGGTCGGCAGTAACACCTTCTTGCCAGTGCGGGCCGAAAGCCACTCGCAAAACTCCATCGCCTGATCCCACGAAACGCGAATGACTGGCAGGTCCGGGAAATCCATCAGGTAGCCCGGCTTGACTTGGTCTTTGTAGTGCATGTCGTAGTAACCATTGCGGTGCTTAGGATCAAAGCGCTGATACTGCGCCAGACTTACCTCGGTCGTTCCTATCCAGAATGGTTTTTCAACCTTGGCGGCCACCGTCGGGTACTCATTCGCGTAGCCCTCCACATCGCCCATGACAAACTCCCCCGCCGGTATCTTCTTGAACTGGAGCGAGGCTCCGTCACCTAAGTCGAGGCTCAGTTCTGTCGCTCCTAGATCCTGCTGAAGTTGTTTCGACTTCTCCGATTCCATGGGCCAGCCAGGCAGCGTCGCCGGCAAGGGACGCGGTGCCAGCGGCTCGGGTTTGACGAACGCCACGGGCTGGCTGTCTAAGTTCGGAATGGCCTCGATGTCCTCATCCACATTCGCGTATTTCTTCTTCGCCTCGTAACGGCGCTTCTCGAAATTCGATGGGATGGCTTGGATCTCGTGATAGGTGCCGTACGCGGGAACATTGATGTCAATCCAGGTGATTAACCGGTCCCACGCTTCCGCATCCAATTTCACATTGTAATGACCCTTGCGCAGCATCTGTAGCAGCAGGCTGGTGTTAGCGTGAAACTCCAAGGGCGTCAGAGTGTGGTAATCGCCCTCCGGGCCGTTGCGCCGCACATAAGGATGCAGTTCCACATAAGATTGCGGCAGCGCGGAAATCCCGCCGCTTGTAGGAATGATCTTCGGGTCCGATAGTTTTGGCCGGCCGGTCTGGCCGTTGTGACAACCGACGCAATACCGGTCCAGCATTGGCTGCACTTCGCGCACAAAACTGAATCCCCGCTTAGGCCCGCGCCAAGGAGCGGGTTCCACTGGAGCTTTGCGCGCGGCGATGCCTAGCTTCAGCGCAGTCGTCGAGTTCTGAGACTCATGGCAGCCCACGCAGGACACATACTCTCCCGGCATGCCGACGAACCAACTCCGCATCTGTTGCAGCGCCTTGCCTTCCTCGTCCATTGGTTGCAGGGCCACCGGCGAGTTCGCCGGGATATTGAACATCGCCGAGCCGTCCTCCTCGACCGGCACGGTGCCGATCATCCGCCGCACGTCCCAGCCACCTTCCATGCCGACGAAGTAATGCCCACCTTGGTTGCGATAGGAATACTCGTATTGAAACACGCGCAGGTTTTTCACGGTGCCACGCGGCACGCCCCGCAGACCCGGCCCGGCGTAAATGTCATGCACATATACCGTCGCGTTGGTTTCGCCGAGCTTGACCTTGTCCTGAATCACCGGCGGGCGCTGGGTCTTGGCCACCGGCAGAGGCTCGAACAGCGCCCAACCCGGCTCCTCCTTCAACAGCAGCATGTTATCGAACACATCCACCAGGTAAATGCCCCAAGCCGCCGCCGGCGTTGGTTTGGCGGACACCAGGAAATACTTCTCACTCAGCGGGTAGGGATGCAGAAACTTCGGCCACGAACCGTCCACCAAGGCGTCCTTGATGATCCCCTTGACGGGCTTGCCGTAGCCCGGAATGCGCTGCATGGCCCCGGTGTCTTCCTGCCGGCCTTTGGCCGTATCGAACAACAACATTTCGCCCATCCGCGGCACCCCGTGGTGCCCGCCGACGATCCCGACGAACTTAGTCGGACTGCCGGGCAAGGGCCGCGCGTAGAACAGCGCGTTGGGCCAGTAGGAGCTGCTCTTGTAAACCGCCGCCTGGCCGGTGCCGTCGGGGTTCATGGACATTAGCAAGCGGCTGAAATAGTGGGCCGAATCGGTGTATTCCCACCGTAGGTACATCACCCGTCCGCTGGGCATCACCACCGGACACCAGTCGTTGTCCTGGTCGAAGCACAGCCGCCGGATTTGGGTGCCGTCGGGGTTCATTAGGTGCAGGTTAGCCACGTAGTCGCCCCCGCCAACACACGGCACGCCAACAAACGTGCTGGTGGAGTCAAAGATAATCCGGTTGTCTGGCAGGTACACCGCGTCGTAGCTGTCAATGTCGGTTTCGTCGGCTGGCGTCACTTGCCGCAAACCCGTGCCGTCCATGCGCAACTCAAAAACTTGCCAGCGGTTGTGGGTGCCGATCGAGGAGAACAACAGCTTGTCGGCATCGAAATTCAGGTCCACGTCTCCCACGAAATAATTCCGCTCCGGCTTGTAGAAGGTCTTCAAAGGCCGGGCCGGGTCGCGCATTGGCAGGAGGCAAAGCTCGTTCTCCACGTTCGGGTTCAAGCTCGAATTCCCCTGCCAGTTCTGCGGTAGCGCCAGGTTGTTTTCCCGGCGTTTGATCAGCAGCACCTGGCCGAAATCCAGCAGTGGGTTGGCGAGCAGCGCCTTCTGCCGGAAAGCCACCAGCCGCGCAAAAGTGGCCAGCGCGCCCCGGTCGCAGTCTTCCAGCCCTTTCGCCAGGGCCGGCAACTCCTTCTCAAACACGCCCAATTGCTCCGCCATCGCCGCCCCCTCCTGGTAACGGCCCGGGTACGACGCGTTGAGGTCCTCGACTGCCCGGCGCAGCGCCGCCAGGTCCAGTTTCGCCAACTCCTCCTGGGCTTGCCGGCACGCGTCCGCCTGCCGGGCCAGCCCCAGCAACACCTTCAGCCAGCGTGGGTCTTTGGGGGTGGCACCCGTTTGCTTCAACGCCTCGAACTCCTGCCGCTCGGCGGCCGTGGCGTGCAGCCGCTCGCACAAACGCTCAATCGCCTCGGTCTCGATCTTCGTATCCTGGGGATTCGCGAACCAGCCTTCAGTGTTCGCATAACTAGCCAGCAGCTTCGTCTCCGCCGGAAACTCCTGCGCCACCGGCGCCAGCGCGCCGGCTATCGAGTGGTCCGTGTTGTAGCAGAATCCCGGGTTGTCCGTGGCGGTGTGCAGCTTCAGCAACACGGTATTCGTCCCGGCTCGCAAAGTCACCTTGAGGATTTCCTGATCCGGCGCTGGCGTGCGCGCCATTTCTTTGGACAGGAGGTTCTCCCCATTCACCCACAACGCCAGCCCGCCGCTGCTGCCCAGCTTGATTTGGATTGGCTCGGCCACGGCCGCCACCACCAAGCGATACAAATAAGTCGTGGTTTCCGCCCCGGTCTTGAGCTGGTTGACAATCCCGTTCGGATACGACCTCGCCTGCCAGGCCTTTCGCCGGCCACGATTCTCGTCCAGGCTCACCCCTCTTTCGGGAAAAAACGCTTCCCCTAGCGCCGCCGCCTTTATTGGCTCGGTGGCATACCAGACCGTTTCCCGCACATCCCGGCTGTTTTGCAGGCTGGCCCGCCGTGCCTGCATCGCTGCCACCCAGGCGTCGTTTCCCCCGCCAGCTTGACTGGGCACCGCTGCCGCCCCGGTCGGTGCCCAAGCAAAACACACTGCCGCCAGAGATACACTGGCGACTAACTCAAACTCAGAGAGTTGGCGCTTTGCGCTCCGCCAACTGCGGATTCCGAATCTCTCTAACAAGTTGCTGCCGAATAGTTTCATTGGAAACGGATTTCTCAATAGGCGGTCGTATTGTTGCTTTTCTGGTCCCATATCCCAAGCCGCCTGATATGGACCCGGCGTGTTCTACTACTAGCGCGCCCACTTCACGGACAAGTGCTTCGACGTTGCCAAGCGTCTCTTCATTGAAGCAAAGGAAAGAAAATGTTGGCGAAAACTCTCGTCCCGCTCCTGCGCTGGCAGCCACGTCAATATGGCCTTGCCCGGCACCGTCGCCTGAAACGGCCCGCCCGCGCCGAAAAGCTGTTGGGTAAGGCGGCGCAACCGCACCCTGGCCAGCAAGCCAGCGAGACCGCTCTCGTGGGTGAAGAGCGCGTCAGGTTTGGGCAAAGGCAACATGCGGGCACACTAGCGGAACGGCGCGGGCGTGGCTAGAAAGGAAACGTGCCTTCAGTTGGGGCGGGCGCATCCGGGCACTGTCCCGCAGTGGCGCAGGCGTCCCGCCCGACTCATCTTCCCCCTTTTTCACATTGGTTTCCTCGGGAGATGAAACTGCCGTAACTCATTGACTGGAGCAGCCTTGACGGGGGTTGCTCAGGCGTCGGCGGTTGGCTTTTCCTAGGGACAACACCGGGGCCGGCAGCTTGGGCAACACCCCCAGCATTTCGCT
>CAINDV010000764.1 GCA_903847485.1 uncultured Verrucomicrobiota bacterium | reverse complement strand
GGGCGCTGCGTCAGCACCTGCTGCCAGACCTGGTCCAGAACGGGGACCAAGAGGGCGAATTCATCGCGACTCATCCTAACACTGCCTGCATCATCCGTGGATCGCTTAACAGTCTTTCCAGTTGCATGCCCTTTCTACTACCACAGCGTGGCTAATGCACAACAAGTTTAATGATCAACGCCGCCAGCAAGCGTTGGATTACCGGATGCCGCGCGCCGTGTATTTCGGTTCCCCCCATGAGGAGATCCAACGAACCTGCGACCGCAGGGGGGCGCGAGCTAAGGCTCAGGGCTCGCCCCCCTGCTCGTTTACCTGCGAGACAAGCTTCTCCCGAGGGATCTCAATCTCACACTCTTAACTTACCCGAAAAACTGTCTAGACAAGGGGGAGCACCTCACTGTGCCTATCTCCGAGTGTTCCCCAGCGGCCACTGCGATTGGGAGCAGCGGCCGTCAGCGCCTGGACCGCGCGCCCGGGAAGACCAGGAACTGGCGGCGGCGATCACGGCTATTCATGCCCAAAGCCGCCAGACCTACGGTCGCCCGCGCCTCGTGACGACGCTCCGCACCCGGGGCCGTCGCCATGGCCGCCGCCGCGTTGCCCGCCTTATGCAACACGCGGGCCTCTGCGACCACCAGAAGGGCCGCTACCGCGTCCACACCACCAACAGCAACCACGACCACCCCATCGCGCTCAACCGCCTGGCCGAGGTCCCCAAGACCACTGCCCCCAACCAAATCTGGGTGGCGGACATCACCTACATTCCACCCAGTGCGGCTGGCTTTACCCCACCGCTATCCTCGACCTCTACAGCCGCCAAGATCGTCGGCTGGGCCATGAGCGAAACCATGGGGGCCGCCATCGTCCTGCAAGCTCTCGCCATGGCCATTCTCCACCGGGATCCCCCAGCCAAGCTGCGCTTCCATTCCGACCGGGGAGTGCCGTACGCCGCCGGCGACTTCCTGGCCGCCCTAGCCCAAGCCCACCTGATCCCCTCCATGAGCCGCCGGGGCAACTGTTACGACCATGCCACTACGGAGAACTTCTGGAGCACCCTCAAACTGGAACTCGTCTATCGGCGCGACTTTGCCACCCACTCCCAAGCCTGCGCCGCAATCTTCGACTACCTCGAGGCCTTCTATAACCGCGAGCGCCTACATAGTGCCCTAAACTTCCTGTCCCCAGCCGCATTCGAACACCAAACCAACTAAAGAAATCCGCTCTTTTTGCTGTCTGTTTTATCGAAACAAGCCCATTCGGAGTTCGGGTTCAATGCGGCGTAAGTCGCGAAAAGCAAACGAGGGGACGGCGAACCGTCCCCTCGAGCTTGGATGGCGGCCCAGCCGGTTACTTGGCGGCGGCCTTGGGCGCGACCAGCCACTCGATGGAAACTTTGATGTCGTCGCCGGTCTTGATCAAGCCCCCCGCCAGCGCGGGGCACGGCGGCGGCACGCCGAAGTCGGTCATCTTGAGCGGTGTGGTGCCAGTGATCTTGAGCTTGCCGCCGTCCAGTTTCTCAATGGTGACGGGCATGGTGTTGGTAACGGTCTTGCCTTTGACGGTGAGCGCACCGACGGCGTCAAACTCGAATTTAGCGCCGGCGTTGGACTTGGGTTTAAGCGAGACGAGCTTGTATTCAATCCTGGGGAAGGTCGCGATGGTCATGGCTTCCTGCATCACGTCGTCCATGGTCTTGGCGTAGCTCTTGAGCGTGCGCACCGGGATGACCACGCTGGCCGTGGCTTTATCAGTGCCGGCTTCGGGGAATTTGGCGTCGGCTTCCAGGTAGCCGCCGATGATGTTGCCATTCATGTCCCAGTCGTGAATGGAGGAGGTGCCTTCGATCTTGACCTTGCTGCCGGACTGGGCATCAAAGCGGACGGTCACAGCGCCGGTCAACTGGCCGGCCAATTGCCGCTCGCCGGCACCGATTTCCGTCGTCCGTTCGAGCACATGAGGCTGGTTCGCTTCGGTTGCGACTGTGTCGCGGACGGTGGATACGCTGGAGCCGATGTCGCGCAGGCGGACTATGTTGGTGGCGTGGTCGGGCGATTCCACTTCGCGCCAAGAGGAGGACTGGCGGCGGACGATGATTGCAGGCTGGGGCCGGTTGGTGAGGATGCGCGCCCGCAAATCTTCCGTCGCGCGGGCGAACTGTTGCTCCAGTTTGCGATTGGACAACAGCAGGACGACCGCGAAGATGACGTTCAGCAGCAACGATCCGATCAATAACACACGCCAGCGCATGAGATTAGCTACGCCGCAAACCCCGCCGCGGCAAACGAAAAACCTCGGCGGCCGTCCGAAAGCCGGCGGCTCCGGCAGAAATCGCTGCGGCAGCCAGCCCTCCCCGCGAGGCGCGAGGATTACGGCGCGACCGTCTTGGCCTTGAGCGTGGGGAGGCGGTGCCGCAGTTCAGCGGCGCGCTCGAACCCCTGAGCCTCGATGACTCGCCACGCCAAACCGAACTGAAAAAAATGGTCGGAGCGACAGGACTCGAACCTGCAACTTCCTGCACCCAAAACAGGCGCGCTACCAATTGCGCTACGCTCCGACTCGCGCGTAATATCCCCGGCCGCCCAGCCCGGTGCAATGCCTTTTTTGCGTTTCGCGAAATGCCGATTTGACTCAAAAAGAATGTTACCGAAAGCAGGGTGTGGGCTGACTGGATCGGCCCACGCCCCGCCTTCGGTAACATTATTTTTGAGTCAAATCGCCCATGAGAATGGCGGTCACTTTTAGGTGTCGCGTTGCGAGCAAAGGCGAACAGTGTGCGAGCAAACCCGGACAAGCGTGCGAGCAAAGGCGGACACTC
>CAINDV010000763.1 GCA_903847485.1 uncultured Verrucomicrobiota bacterium | reverse complement strand
GCTTGGCCAAAACCTCGACCCGGGTCTGTTGCTTCATTGTTGTATCCATTCCGGCCACGGTAACAGGACTTTTGGCACAACGTATTCCGCAGAAGCGTTTTCCACCCCCGCCCGGGTAACAATACTTTTGGCGCAATTCGCAGTTTGCAGTCCTTCACTCGGAAAAAACCTTCCGTGTTGCTGAACGCACAACGGGACAGGCAAGATGCCTGTCCTACTACCGCACGCCGCTTGCCGGCTTCGGAATTCGGGTTCAAGACATGCCGTTGCGGCGCACGTCTGTCCTCGCCGTGTACCAACGGCGGAGTTACGGCTTCGTGGCTTTCAGATACCGGTCCAGGAAACCCAGCACTAACGGGCGCAAATCGCGTTGTTTCGGCTGAAGATGGAAGGTGTGCGGCGCGCCTTCGACGATGACTAACTCGTGCCTCGTTCCCGCCTTTTCCAGCGCCGCTGCGAACAGTTTCGACTGCTGCAAATCCACCGTTTTATCGGCCGTGCCGTGGAGAATCAAAATCGGCGCATCGCCGGGGTCCGCATAAGTCGTCGGCGAGGCGGACCGGTAAAGCTCCGGCGCTTCGGCGCGAGTCTTGCCGAGCATCTTCACGTCATGGTATTGGAGTAACTCCGCCGGACCATACAAATCCACCGCGCACCGCACACCGCAGGAATACTCGCCGTAGGGCTGCGCGGGATCGAGTCCATCCGCCGGCCCGGTCACGGCGAGCATCGCTGCCAGGTGTCCGCCCGCCGAGCCGCCGATGACGCCGATGCGGTCGGGATCAATGTTTAGCCGCCCGGCGTTAGCGCGCAGCCAGCGCACCGCCGTTTTGCAGTCATGCACGTTTTGCGGCCAAGTCACTCTGCCGTTAGTTGAGAGCGCATAGTTGATGCTTAAGCCGACATAGCCGCGGAGGGCAAGGTTGGTGCCGATATTAATCTCTCGCCCCGCGCCTTTGTCGCCGGAATTCCAGCCGCCGCCGTGGATGATGAGCACGGCCGGACTGTGTTGTTTTAACGCCGAATTCGCCGGAAGGTATAGGTCAGCCTTTTCCACGCGATTCGACGGCAGATAAGACACATCATGCTCGATGCGAACGGCAACGGGTACTTGAGCGAACAAGGAGAAACCGGCGAACAGTAGCAACAGGCCAACGAGGTGGAACGGGGGAGGGTTCATAGATTTTGAGCGGAGTAGATTTAACCCGAATGACGAATGACGAATGCCAAATGACGAAAGAATGACGAAAGGCGAAGCATAAAACCGAACCGCTCAAGGCGAGGATTTGTCATTCGGATTTCGGGCTTCCTTCGTCATTCGTCACTTGGGGACGACAGCAGACTTAGGTGCCGGGTTGGTTGCGAAATGCTCCGCCAGCAAGTAAGTGCGCTCGTTAAGCTGCTTCATAGCATCCAGCAGCGGCGTGTATGGCTCGTAGCGGTTACTAAGGATGCCCTTGTTCGAGTCCAGATTAGACGGGTCAACGCCTTTGGCCTCCGGGTCATTGTCTATGTATTTGAACCAATGCCAGCCAACGCAGCTCGGCGATTCGAGCAAGCCGAGGACGAAGTTTTGATAAAACCGGCCGCGATCCCGCTGAGTCTTTACCAACCAACCCGCGCCGGTCGTGTTCGCCAGGCCGGAGTCCATGCCCTTGGCATACCACTCCGTGATCATACATGGCCGCCCCGACTGTCGCTCCCACATAGCCAACCGCTCCTGGTCCGGCGTCCAGACGCCATACCAGTTCACCGCCACCACATCCACATACGGCCCGGCACCCTTGAACACTTCCGGCAACCGCGTCGCGGCTCCGTGGATTCGCGAGCCAAGGAACAGATGGTTCGGATCGTATTGTTTGATCGCCTGCGAAACGATGCGGAAGTAGCGCTCCGCGACCACCCCAATAAACTCCGCCGCGTCCGCCGGGGTGACCTCCTTCACTGTCGCCTCGGCACCATGCCGCGAGCGCAGCCACGCCCACGCCGCCTGGGAGCCGGGATCCGTGGCCGGCAGACTTAGGTAATTAGTCAGCGCCCCAGGGCGGAAAGGTAACTCATTGTCGGAAAAATGACCTAGTAACCACGGGTCATCCTTAGTGGCGACGAGTCTCTTAGCGTGCTCGTCGCAAAACCGCTCGAAGCCAGGATCAAAGACAAAGATACAGTCCTTGGGATAACCAATGTGACCGGGCTGCTGAAAGGTGCCACCGCGTTGCTTGCCGTAACTACTCATGAAATTCCAGATCGGCGTGTAAGCCAGGCGGGGCGACACGGCACCTAGTCGCTCTTGATCTGTCCACGCGCCGGTGCCGTTGAAGCCATTGGCACGGAGCAGGGCGACGGTGCTGGCGGCCCAGTTAGTTTCGCCACCAGGCCTTTGCCGTAGCGCCGTCTGAGCGCCGGCCGCGCGCAGCATACTGACCGACGAGATGCCTTGGTGCAGAAACCGGCCGCCCTCCGGGTCCACGAGCCACCAGCGGCCGTCCGACTTGGCGGCGTAAAAGAAGCCGGTGGCCTTGCTCGTGTGAGCCAGCAGGCCGCCGTATTGGTTGAAGCCGCTGTCACGGGCGGTGGTTAGTGCGGCCGGCAGTTGCTCCAAAGTGCGGGTCGGGTAAGACTTCCACGGGCCACCCGGTTTCACCGCCACCTCGACTTCCAGCGGCGCGGAAACCGCGACGGTGACAAGCCAGGGACACAGCAACAGTAATAAGAGGTCGGCGCTACAAGACCGCAGTGTCCGGGCGGGTTCGGCAAAGCCCCGCGCCCAGCGGAGCACTGGCCTGGATATTTCAGACTCCGATGGCCTGGGCGACCCGCCGCCGCGTGAGGGCACGCGACCGACAAAGTCGTCCGCCCGATGCCTGTAGGCCGGGTCCCCTAACCCGGCGTTCCGCAGGTGAGTTGTGCGGGTTAGGAATCTCACCCTCAAGTAAGGCAGAATAGTCATAGGTGTCATTAGCTAGCGGTGGTTACTTCAGACAAGGGCCGACCATTTCCTTCCAGAGCGCGTACCCGGACGGCGTCATGTGCAGGCGATCCGCGACGTAAAGTTCCGGCCGCGGCTGGCCGTTGGCACCGAGCATCCGCGGAAAGACGTTAATGAAAATCAACCCGTGCTTGTGGCAGTAGGCTTCGACCAGCGAGTTAAGCTGCTTCACGTTCGCCACCTGCTCCCAGCGTTTGGGGTTCGGCGCGCTGGAAATATAGGCGATCCTTGTGTCGGGGAGCCGTGCGCGGATGACCGTGGCCAAGGCCACGAAGTCGCCATAGACCACCGCCGGCGACTTACCCGCGTTGAGGTCGTTGCCTCCGGCGTAGATCACGATCTGCCGTGGGGCGTAGGGTATAATGATCTGCTCCGCAAACTTCACCGAGTCAGCAAGCTGCGAACCGCCGAAGCCGCGGTTCACCACCGGCAACGACGGAAAATCCGCGACCAGGTTAGTCCAGAGGCGGATGCTGGAGCTGCCGACAAAGACGATGCCGCCCTGGGGCGGCGGATTAGTGCGGTCGCTGGCGACGAAGGCGGCGATCTCCTTTTCCCACTTAGTGGAACTATGCGTGGCGAGGGAATTGGGAGGCGCGGTCTGGCAGCCGGCCAGCAGGACGCCGAGTGGGGCCAGAAGGGCGAGCGAAGCGGAAGTCCGAAATCCGAAGGCCGAAGTCCGAAGGAAGCCCGAAATCCGAAACCCGAAATCCGAGACTCGACTAGCCCGCCCGCCTGTGGACTGACAGAACATTCGCCGGCAGTTGGCCTGGGCGGCGGGTTTCGGATTTCGGATTTCAAGCTTCGGATTTCCTTCGGACTTCGTGTTCACAATGTTTGGTTCAGTTGTCATAAAACTTCACTTCGTTTCACTGCAATCTTAAGCGGTAAAACCGCATCGGGTGGTTGGTTGCCAACGGGTCGGTGTAGCGCCAGACGCCATTGGCGGCGGCAACATTCGTCGCCAGCGTCAGCCAGATTGCGGCGGCTTGACTGGTCGCCGCCTGCACGAGGTAAGTCTGGCGGGGGCGGCTTAGGAAGTCAATTCCCACCGTGCCGTCCGCATTGTTGCGTAGTGGGACCGGCGGAAAAAGCCTTCCGTGTGGCTGAACGCGCAACTGGACAGGCAGGATGCCTGTCCCACTACTGTTCGCCGCCCGCCTACTTCGGAGTTCGGGTTGAATAGGTCCACGCCCAACCAATCGTTGGTCGGCGTGTGAGTCAGCGTACCGTCGCCATTGCTAGCCACGGAACCGCAGTTACCCCGCCTCTCCTCCATCGGCGGGAGGAGAGGCATGTCAACCCGGCTCCGGTAGGCGATCCAGCAGATTTTAGAAGGTTACGGGCTTCCGCTTGATGCGGTAGAAGTTCTGGTTGCCCGTTGCCGGCACTGTGGCCTTGAAGCCGGCGCCGTCCACTTGGATTGAGGCCGGTATGACTGGGAAACTGGCGGTGATGTCCGCGGTACCCTGCACTTCAAAATCCGCCGCGCTCGCCGGGCCGCCATCGAAGTAAAGAATGACATTGCCACTGGCGGGCGGGGTGATGGCGGTGATAACGGGCTTCTTGACCAGCACGACTTGTAAGTCGTCAACGTAGATGTAACCCATGCCGAGATCTTGTCGGAGACCGATGTAACTAATAGACACCGGGTTGGTGACATCCTGCACTGTGACCCCCGGCGCGGCTTCCGAAGCGGCGTCCACCCAGAGTGTGCTGGTGCCATTGCGCAGGTCGTAGCGGGTGATAAGTTTGTGCGGCTCCGGGCCGATGCCCGGCGGCAGGGTAAGATTGACGTTAGTGTTGGGTGCCAGCAGGTTGGTGCCGTAAATCAGCCCCACGTTGAAGAAGCCGTCGGGCGCGCCGTTGGTGCTGACGCCGACCTCGGCCGCCTGGACCGAGGTGGCCGCGCTGGCATTCAAGAACTGGAGGAAGGAGCCGGTAGAGTTCGTCGGCAGCGCGCCGTCTCCGGCATCATACCACGTCGCCGAGCAGATGGCGTATAACAGAACTCCGCTGTTCACTCCGTAAGGCGCCCCGGCGAGCGGGGCGGCCCCGTCATCCGCGCTACTCTTTGGACGGATGTTCGCCTGCTGGCTCAGGGTGTTGAGGTTGACGGCCCCGGCCGTGGTGCCGCGGCGGGTCCAGAACGAGCCGGAGTTCACCAACAGTTTTCCGTCAGGGTAGTCGAAGTGTTCGTTGAATACGACGTTAGTGGCGGATCTTACCATTACCCCGAACACAGCCGTTGCCGTAATGTCACCGGCGTCCGCCACCGATAGCGTCACCACTCCGACACCGTTGGCATCGGCAGCCGGCATCACGGTCACGGTGCGGTTGGAGCCGGAGGTATCCGAGCCGAAAGCGAGGCTAGCGAGGATACTCCCGCTATAACTGGCGATAGTGCCGTCCACAGTAAGGTTAGTCGCCGCCGTCTCGGCATCGCTAACTGTAAACGGGATGGTCACGGCCGTGTTGAGCATCGTGTTAGTAGGCGCGGGCGTGGAAATCTCTGGCGGATAGTTTTGCGGCAACACCGTCACGGTGAACGTCCGCTGGCCCTGATTGCCAAGGCTATCCGTGACTGTGACCGTAATCTGCGCGGTGCCCGGAGTAGCGCCGGCGAGCAAGTAAACCGTGCGGTTAGCGCCGCTACCTTCAAAGAAGACATTCACGGCGGGGACGGCCGCTTCGTTCGACGAACTAGCCACAGGGTAGAGCGCGTCCGAGCCGTCCTCGGGATCGCTCACCGTGAAACTGTTCGTCGCCGAGGTCGCGGTTGCATAGACCGTCAGATTGGAGATCGGCCCGACAGAAGGTGGAGCGCCCGATAGTTGCTGGAAGTCAACCAAGGTAGAGTTGGTCTTCAGCCGCAAACCGTTGGCCAGGTTGTTGGTGTCGCCGTTAAACGGACTGGTCACGACCAGGACTAACTCCTCACCGGCCAGATAGCTGCCCCACGGGGCGGGGATGGCCACCGTCCTGGTAGCGTTGGCGCTGTTGGGCGCGATGAAATCATAAAGCGGCGTCGCCGTGAAGGTATTGGTCGGGTTAGTCAACAAGCTGCTGGTGTTCGTCTCGTTGGCCTGAGCGGAACTCCAGACCATGACACTGCTGGTAAACCCCGGATAGGCCTGGTTCAAAGCCCAGACCTGGGCGTGTTGCTTTTGGCTGTTGTTGTAGGTGGTGAAAGTGAGGCTTAGGGCGCTGTTGGTGTTCGGGTTCTGGCCCGCGAAGTTAAATTTGAAGTACGACTTGCTGGAACTCCCGACACCGTTCTTCACCATGCAGTAGCCCTGCGCGGCTTCGTTAATGTCAACATTGAAGTTGACGCCGTCGCGGACGGCAGCTTCAGCCGCTGGGTAGAGGGTTTGCGCGGGGCACGTTATCGCTGCGACCAGCGACACCGAGGCAATGGCCGTCCGTAGGAGACGGTTAGTTATGTTTATTTTCATGGTCTGTCTATGTGTGTTGTGTATGTCTATGTGTGTTGTGTTAGTGACTAAGTCCCCAACGGATTTTCCGACCTCCAAATTCTTTCTCGTAACTGGGCAAGGAGATTGAGTTCATCGCCGGAGATAGGTGCGGCTCAATCTCCCAAGACCCGGAATTACTCCTGTAGTTGCGCTGGTGCCAGGCCGTTCGTGAAGCGCAGGCGCTGGCGTTGACGTGGACACAACTCATCACTGCTTTATCCCTGTCCGCATAAGCGTAGGTCCCGCCCCGCATGAACACCTCCCGCAACACAATGACAGTTCCGACTGTCGCCGGCACCGCCTCAACGAGCAGCAGGAGCAGGAGCGGATACAGAAGGAGTTTCACGCGCATGGCCGGCGGAGTTGTCCCGCGCAACTAATAACTGCCGGCCTTCCCGACCTTGCGGGTCGCGACATGGTTGTCGAAGTAAAGGAAGTTCCGAACCTTGCCGTGGACAGGTCTCTCCGGAAGCTGGCTGCGCCAAGTGTTAGCGGGATTGTTAATGGCGATCTGGTCGGCATCGGCCAGCAACCACACTTCGGAGAGCGGGCGCTCGGAGCCGAGCTCCACGACTTTACGCGGTGGAGCGGCGGGATTGCCGTCCGCGGGTGGGTAGCCGAAAGGATCGAAGCTCAAGTTGTTGGCGCTCGGTATGGTCCGGCAGTACACCGTGCGATCGGCGATGTTAGTGACCCCCTTGGCGTAGCGTTCGAAGCCCGGGCAAAAGAAGACTTTCGCGGAGCGGAGTGTGCTGTCCGGCACGGGATACCCGAGATAAGGCGCAAAGTAATAGGCAAGGTCGTACTTGGAGGCCTGGTTCTCCTGGTACCCGGGGCGTTGCCCGACCCAGAGACCGAAGGTGGCGCGCTCGCCTGGCGGGCACCAACCGTTATTGTCGTCGCTCCACATTTGAAAGGCGAGGCCCACTTGCTTGAGGTTCGAGAGGCACCCCGTCTGGTGCGCCTTGCGCTTGGCCTCCGCCAGTGCCGGCAGGAGCAGCCCAGCAAGAATCGCGATAATGGCGATGACCACCAACAGTTCGATCAACGTGAAGGCGCGCCATTGCTGGCGGCGTTCATTGCCCGATGACGGCGATTGTGATTGCATAAGCAGGGCACAGACTAACCCCACCCGCCCCGGCCCGCAAGCGGAGAAATTGGGGATGCAGCAGTTCTCATTTTGGCTGGGAGCGCGGACAATCCTGCCCGCTTGGCACCAAGTTCGCGCCCGTGGGGGGACAGTTTTGTCCGCGCTCCAAGCCAGACTGCGAATTGCTGTTGGGGATGCCTCGCCACCAGTGCCTCCCGAAGTTGTCGGTGACCTTTTTGACTGCGGTGGCCAGCGTAGCGCGACATCACTTTGGCTGCCCGCCGCCACAGAAGCACAAGCACCGTCGCCGCTGCGCGCTGCCGGCGCACTCCAAAACGACTGCCAGTCCATCTCGGCCGATCACTTCGGGAGGCACGGCATTCAATGCCCCAGCCGGACAGCTCGCACACCGGAAAGCCCTGCTTCCGGACCCACATTTTGCTTCCCACAGTTGCTCCGGGGCGTTACTCTGCACCCATGTTGAACCTGTTCGATCTAACTGGCGAAGTGGCCGTCGTCATCGGCGGCGCTGGTGTTTTGGGCGGCGCGTTGGCGG
>CAINDV010000762.1 GCA_903847485.1 uncultured Verrucomicrobiota bacterium | reverse complement strand
GCTTGGCCAAAACCTCGACCCGTGTCTGTTGCTTCATTGTTGTATCCATTCCGGCCACGGTAACAGGACTTTTGGCACAACGTATTCCGCAGAAGCGTTTTCCACCCCCGCCAGGGTAACAATACTTTTGGCGCAATTCGTAAGCGCGCGGTTTCCCCGTTGGAGGCAAACTCGTGATGGCGTTTGCCCGGCAGGCTGCTAGTTTCCCCGTGCATGAACATTCAAGCTACCGTTGACCACATTTTGCATCACAAGGGACGCCAAGTATGGACCGTCGCGTCGGACGTGACCGTTTATGATGCCATCCGGACGCTGGCCGAGCGCAATGTCGGAGCGCTGCTGGTGATGGACGGCGACCGCCTAGCCGGCATCTTCTCGGAGCGCGATTATACGCGGAAGATCATCCTCCAGGGCCGCGCTTCGAAGGACACCAAGGTAGGGGCTATCGTCTCCTCCCCGGTGCTGACCGTGGTGCCGGAGGAAACGGTGGAGAACTGCATGAAGCTTATGACCGAACGCCGCATCCGGCATCTGCCGGTGGTGCGCGACGGTAGCGTCATTGGCGTCGTCTCCATCGGCGACTTGGTCAATTGGATCATCTCCGTCCAGCAAGTGGCTTTGGAGCAGATGCAGAGTTACCTTTCCGGCGGCTACCCGACCAGCAGTTGAGCAGGAGGTGAGGGTTCCACGCCAATTCTTCGCGCCCATTTCCATCGAAGCCGCGGCTCCGCAGTCGCAGTTGCGAAGTCAGACGCAGGGCGAGCGGGGGCAACTACGCTTGGAAAGGTCTTCTTTGCATTTGCCTTTGATCGCCAGCGTTTGCAGGCTCTGGCCATGCGGAAACTGAAATTGCTTTGCGGTTCCCTTTGCCTGGCCCTGTTCGGCCTGCCGGCCTTCGCCGCCGACCCGGTGCCCAAGCCCGACGCCAAACCGGCCGCGGCGACGCCGAAGGATTCGGGCAAGGACCAGGAGAAACGCGTCGAGACGCGCCACCGCATCACACTCGGCGGCCAGACGTTCGATTACACCGCCGTCGCCGGCACCATCACTCTGCGCGACGACGAGCAAAAGCCGACCGCTGCCATTTTCCACATCACCTACACGCGAGACTCGGCGAAGGATCCCGCCACCCGGCCGGTGGTGTTCTCCTTCAACGGCGGGCCGGGAGCGTCTTCGGTCTGGATGCACCTTGGCTTGCTCGGTCCGCAGCGCATCGTGCTGGCGGAGGACGGCAGCGCCCGGCCACCGCCTTACCGTTTGGTGACGAACGAGTTTTCGCTCCTGGACGTAGCGGACCTCGTCTTCATTGATCCCGTCAGCACCGGCTTCAGCCGCGCGGCGGAACCGAAGGAAGCCGGGAAGTTCTACGGCTTGAAGGAAGACGCGCGGGCCGTCGCGGAGTTCATCCGCCTCTACCTGACGCGCAACCAGCGCTGGGCCTCGCCGAAGTTTCTTATCGGCGAAAGTTACGGTACCACGCGAGCGGCGGAGTTATCGGGTGAACTCAGCCGCCGCCACAAGCTGAACCTCAACGGCATCATCCTCGTCTCCACCGTGCTGAACTTCCAGACCTTGGACTTTGCCAACGGCAACGACCTGCCCTATCTCCTGTATCTGCCGAGCTACACGGCGACGGCGTGGTTTCACCAGAGGCTCGCCGCCGATCTCCAGGCGCTGCCGCTCACCAACGTCGTCGCGCAGGCCCGCCAATTCGTGGAGACCAACTACGCGCTCGGCCTGTTTCGCGGCGCAGCGCTCGAGGCCGGGGAACGCCGCCAACTGGTCGCGCAACTGGCGCGCTTCACCGGACTGCCCGCTGAGTACGTGGAACGCGCTGACTTGCGGTTGGCGCTGGGCCGCTTCGGGCGGGAGTTACTGGCCGCGCAACACCGCGTCGTCGGACGGTTCGACAGTCGTTACACCGGCTACGTCCGCGACCGCCTGGCCGGCGGCCCGGAGCACGATCCCAGCTTCGAAGCCGTGGCCGGCGCGTTCGCCTCGGCCTTCAACCAATACATCCGCACCGACTTGAAGTTTGAAAGTGACTTGCCCTACGAGATTCTTGCCTCCGTCGGCCCGTGGAACTGGGGTGAGGTCAACGGCTACGCGAACGTCGCCGAGACGCTCGCCGACGCGATGACGCGCAACCCATTTCTGAAGGTGGAAGTCTGCTGCGGCTACTACGACCTGGCCACGCCGTTCTTTGCCACTGAATACACCTTCAACCACCTGGGCGTGGACCCGGAGTTGTTGGCCAACGTGACCATGGATTACTACACCGCCGGCCACATGATGTATCTGAATCAGGCGGACCTGAAGAAGCAGAAGGCCGATCTTTCCCGCTTCATCCGCAACGCCTCCACCTCGGCGCAGTAGCAGCAATTCTCATTTTAACGGGGGCAGCGCCGGGCTCCATTTTCTCTTCGGTTGGGGGCCGGCGTTAAGATTTGGGCGCGAGGATGCGGGCAGGGTTGCCCACGGCTAGGTGGCCGGACGGAACATCTTTCGTTACGACGGCCCCGGCCCCCACGATGGCGCGGTCGCCGATGGTGACGCCTTTGAGCACCAGCGCTCGAGTGCCAATGAAAACGCCGCGTCCGATCACCACTGGCCGGGCGTTGGAACGGTGTTCGTCGCGCCAGCCTGACCCGCCTTCGGGAGCATGAAAGTCGTTGTCGAAAATCATCACGCCAGCGCCCAGCAGGGTGTTTTCACCGATGCGGATGCTCAGGCCGGCGCACAGCACCGCCGCTGTCAGGCCGACGTTCCGGGCGAGGACCAATTCGGCGGCTGGGGCCATGGTTCGCAGCACCGAGGGTTGGAAGCACCCCAGCACCGCCGAGCGCGTGGCGCTGGACACGGTCACGCCCGGGTCCAGAATCAGGTGAGAGTCGGGTGCGACACTGATAATCGGGCGGCCCCAAAACTGGACGGAACTGGCGACCTGGGCGCCTTTGAGGCGGGCTTCCGCCAGCCAGAGGCGGGAAACCTGGAGGCGGCTAAACTGGCTGAGCAGGCCGAGCCAACGAGCGGTAGTATGTATCACAGTGAAAGCCCCTTAACGGCAGAGCGCCAGCGCGGCGGCATCAGGCAGCCACCGGGCCGGCGACGGCTCGGTTCCACTTCGAGGTGGGCTGGGTGATATGAAACGTCTTGCGCGCGGTGGGGCTGTCTTTGGTGTAAATGGCATAGGCAAATTTCTGTGGTCGGTAATAGCCGGCCCGCCAACGGCGAAAGCGGTAGTGGGCTACAAACAGCGGGGCTGCGAGACGCACCCAAGCGGGAGCGGAGGCGACAAAAGCCTCGGTTTCGCGGCGGGCGTTGGCGGCGAGATTCATGTTGGCACCGGTTTCGGTGAAGATACTCGTAAAATACCCCAGTGTGGTCAGACACAAGCCCGCTCGCAGGATGCGCATGGTCCATTCGGCGTCGCCGACATCTCGCAAGTGAGGGTCAAAGAAAAGCTGGTGCTGGTCAATCACGCGCCGGCGCAGAAAGGTGCCGGCCGTGTAGAAGCTTAAGTTGCAGCCCACCGCCGTGTGGCCGCGTTGCGGAGTTAGCACCCGGCGCTCGCAGAGGTATTCGCCCAGCGGATTCACCACCACGAAATCGCCAAAGACGACATCCACCGCCGGATGGCCGTCGAAGAACTCGCTGACCTTGCGCAACGCGCCGGGCAGGTATTGCTCGTCGCAGTTGATGTAGGCCAGCAATTCCCCCTGTGCGCGGCGAAAGCCCCGGTTGACGGCATCGTACATCCCCCGGTCCTTTTCGACTACGGCGGTGACGCGCAAATCGCGGGGCAGCCAATCTTGGGTGCCGTCATCCGAGCAGGAGTCTTGGACGATGTGTTCGTGGGGGATGTCTTGGTCGGCCACGGAGGCGACGCAGAGCTTGAGCCAGTCAGAGTTCCGGTAACTGGGCGTAACAATCGAAAAACGCATCGCCGGTTAATACCAATATGGCAGGGCCAATGCAACCGTCCGGCCAGGCAGCGCAGCAACTCTGCCCATGAACCTCCGCCAACATCTGGTAGGGCTGAGCAGCAGCTCAGCCCTGCTATGAGTTGTGTCAAGCGAAGTCGCAGTGCGAGTTGTTTCTTTTTCCTAAAAGCGTCCTCTCGGGGAGCCTTTCCGGTGGGGTTCGAGGTTCAAAACGTTATCCTGGCGCCGGCAACAGCGTGGGCCGTTGCTCTGCCTGCTATCCGTGCGCGGCCCCAGCGGGGACGGCACATTAT
>CAINDV010000761.1 GCA_903847485.1 uncultured Verrucomicrobiota bacterium | reverse complement strand
GGTGCGTTGTGCGCTGTTGAGCGGTTGGTTTGGTGAGTTTTGGAAGCATTTTAGCAGCGCCACTCAGGAATTGGCGCTGGCGGCCTGATCCCCACCCCAGCTTCCAATGAATTTGCCCTGCACCCATTTTCATTTTACCAGGCACATTGACGTTGCTATACGATTTCTCTATCAACTCCCTTGCCCCTTCCTGGTCGATGTTCACCAGGTAAAGCGGATAGATCATCAGAAAACTGCCGAGATGTCGGTAACCGACAGGGTAACCGGCCTTGTCGCCCATCATGAAGCCGTGTTCGTTCACCGGGAAAGCCACCAGCCTTTTCGTGACTTCTTTCCAGCGCGGAATCAGGGGATCATCGATCTTCAGCCGCTGGCTCGCGTGCAGCAGGGGGTGGCAGCCCCACTTGAACAGCGCCATGTCGAAATTGCAGTCCGTGAAACTACCGAGCTCCGGCGAATAGGTCTTCGGCAGATGCAGTTTGCAATCAGCCCCCTCTTCCACCATGTGCAAATACAGATTGATGCTGCGCCGCAGCAGTGGATAGAGCTTCTCGCGCAGCATGCCGTCATCCATGGAGTAGCGATACTGCCACCAGCAGTTGTGCAACGCCCACGGCAGGGCGCCGAAGAGATTGACATAGCGCTTGTCCCCATCGCGATTCTCAATCATGTCGGCCGCCACCGCGATCGGCAGATAAGCCGAGTCCTTCTGCCACTCCACAGGACGCACCGCCTGATCAGCTCCTCGCGCCCCTGGTGAAACCGGTTGAGCAGTTCCTCGCCCTGTTCCAAACGATTTGCCGCATACACCGGCCAGTGGGCGCACTGGATATTCCAGTCGGTGGTCGTGTAGGACCACCGGCCGCCTTGGAACCAAATGCCGGGACAGTCAACATAGAAGCGACCGGTCCGGCTGGTGCAGCCGAAGCGATAGATTGTCTGCCAGTAGAGCGACTCCAGGCTCTTGTCGGGAATAGAGACGTAACTCTGCTGGTAGTAACGATGCCACCAGTTGCGGTGGGATTTTGTTCTGGCCGTGTCGTCCAGCTTCACGAACCGGTCCATATCCGCCACCGCGGTGCGGGCGGCCGACGACGCCGGGTAGCTGTGGGCAATGCTCACCACCTGCACGCGTTTGCCGTTTTCAACTTGCTCGCGCCAGGCGGTGGCATACTGACCACCCACCAGGAAATCCTGGACCCAGACGGACGTGTCGCCCTGTTTCTCGAGACGACCCGGCGGATTGGGCTGATAGACCTTCAGGGTCTCGGCATAGTGATTGCCATATTTTTTCGCAAACGCGGGGATCTCTTCCTTCGTCTTGGGATAGTCCTCATTGCGGGTGAATTCGCCCGGGGCCGGATGCCAGCTCCAGCGACAGCCTTGCTCGCCCGCCGACGGCGTGAGTTCGGTGACGATCGCCATCTCTTCGGCGTGGGTGTAGTGGCGGATCCGGATCTCGCCCTTGTCGGTCTTGATCACACCGGTCAGCTCGGCGTTCCACAAGTCCTTACGCCAGTTGCAGCCGGTCGGCTTGCCGACGGTTTCAAGGAAGAAATCCCCGATCATCAGGTGGGCGCGGCTGTAACCGGCCCAGCCATAGGTGTCGTCGCGATGGTCCTGCACGTCGGCGCGAAACAGTTGCAGCCTGAGCTTGCCACCTGTGGCGTAGAGCATCGACCCGACCATGCCGTCGCCGAAATGAGGCGCCTGCTTCCAGTTGGCCGGCAGCTTGTCGAAGGTCATGTCGTGCTGCCGCATGAAAGCCGGCCAGTCGATCTCTCTGGCAATCCCGGCGTCACGGGATTCCGCAGCCGCGAGGGGGCTTGAGCAAAGGACGGCGCAGGCGAGAGCGCCGAGCATTTTTGTGATCATGGTGTGATGTTTCATAAACATTTTTTCGTTTGTTTCTCTTGTTTCACGGTTTTGAACTTCTCAAGATACGGCCTCACCAGGTCCGCACGTATCTTGTAACCCGCAGGACTGAAATGCACCTTGTCCGACACATACAGTTCAGATCGCTGCAGTCCCTCAGGACCGGCAAGTGAATCAAAGGCTTCGATGTAATCCAGATTTTTGTTGTTCGCGACGTAGTCCTTAACAAGCTGGTTCAATTTCAACATTTTTTCAGTTTTACCAGGCTTGGAACTTGGCCCGCGGGATATATACGCAATCCGCACCTCCGGCAGCTTCGCGTGAACCTTTTCCACCAACGCCTTGAAATCACCAAACACCGTTTCCGGCGACTTCCCCGCCTCGAGGTCATTCCCTCCCGAATCCAGCACAATCATCTTCGGCTTGTAGGGAATCACAATGCGATCGGCAAAGAAAACCACATCCGCTATCTGCGACCCGCCAAATCCTCGAACGATCAATTTGTGTTCGGGAAAATCCTTCGTGAGCGTATTCCAGCGGCGGATATTGGAAGCACCCGTGAAAAGGATCGCCCCCTCCGGCGGCGGATTCGTCCTGTCTGCCGCCTCAAATACCTGGATCGCCTTCTCCCACTTCTCACTCGGCGACTTCTCCGCCGCAACAAACGTTGCGGCAAAAGACGACAGGGCGAGCGCCGTCAGCGTAATGTTTGCCAGAGCAAACGCTCTGCGTGTGATAGGGTTCTGTTTCATATCTATTCTTTGTGCAATCGTCATTGTCTATCTCCCTCGGATAACACCAGCACGTCTCCCGGCTTGGTATCGATCACGACCAACCCGTCCTTGCTGATCTCCGCTTTACGCCCATTGACCTGCATCGTCTTCCACGGACTGAGCAGCACCAGTTGCTTGCGGGCCACGCTCTCGATGGTCGCTGACTCGACCCGCCCGTTCTTGAACGAGGCCGAGACCACGAAGCCCCCCTGCGCACGCATCCGGCTGAATGCGGCATCCTGATCGGCTGGCCAGCATGGAAAGAGGCGGATCTTGTTATCCACGCTTTGCAGCAGGTATTCGTTGATCATGCCGGCGATGCCGATCATTTCCCCCATGAACGTGCCGTGCGCATGCCCCTCCCAGACAAACAGGCCATTGGGCAATTCCCGCGAGGCGAACCACCGCTTGCCTTCCGTGAACCCTTCCGGCATCGAGAGGCGGGCGCGGGCGATGTTGAACATCACATGGGAATTGTTGTTATTAAACTGGATTTGCCGAATGGTTTGCTGGAAGAGTTTCTTTTGCACCTCATCCGAGAACCAGGTCACCTGGTCCGCAGGAAACACGGGCACCGCTGGCACGGTGAGGTTGTGCTCCGCGATATAGTCGCCTCCGACCCAGTCCACCACGATCTCCTCGCCATTGCGCTGGGTGGTCGGGTAGTCTGGCAGCAGCTTCTTGAATTCCCGGCATTTTCCGGCCAGTTCACCGTCCATTTTCAGTGTCGCCGCCGCTTCGATCATGGCGTCGAAGGTGTAGTGGACATACGCGATATCAAAGGGACAGTTGAAGATCCCCGGCGAACCATGCTCCGGGCTATAGGACGGACCGAGCCGGACCTTGCCCTTGTCATCCCGCTGGCATTTGTCCATCAGCGCCACATAAAAGGTGGCCACCTCCCTGAGGAATGGATAGATCTTCGCCTTCATATAGACCGCATCCTGATCGCACAGGTATTTCTGCCATAAATTCTGCAGGGTCATCGCCTGCAGGCCGATGGTCAGCCCCCATGGGTTCATGGACATCTGCCGCTGGTTCTTGCTCTTGCAATTCGCAGGATCAGGCTCGTGCAGGAAGGAGGAGATCGGCACATGGATTCCCTCCAGGCCATAAGTGACCTTGGCCAGATTCTTGTAGCGCGGGATCATGCCCAGATTGTAGGAAATCCAGGGATCGGCCAACTCGGAATGGTTGACGGCAGGCAGCGGCCAGTAGGCCTGCCAGGTATTGTAGTTGTGATGGAAATCCGCATGCCACGGCGTGTCGTCGGTGGCCAAGGGCGGCAGGATCGGAACCGGTGCGGCGCCGGGACGGCAGACGGTTCCAGCAAAGTAAAGCATGCGATACCACCAGCGCTCAACCGTCTTATCCGCCAGTGCCACACCACTGCGGGCCCAGTAGTCATGCCATGCCTGCTCGTGTTTTGCGATCAGGCCCTGCTCTGGTGCGGCGACGGCGGTCCGGGCCAGCGAGATGGCGCGCGTCAGTACATCGCCGTCTCCAGGATCAAACGACGTGACGAGCGAGACCGCCTTCACCTCGCCGCGGGTGGCAACGGCCACCGCATAGTCCATACCCTTGTAGTCGAGATCACCGGGCAGGTTCATCAGCAACCAGGAAACGCCATTGGTCTCGCCGAGTTTGGCCGCCGGCAGGGTCCCGGCTTTGATTTCTTCCAGCACCACCGGTTGCGGCCCGTGGATCAGCAGAACGTTCTGTTGCTGAAGAATCCGCAGGGCCGTATGCGTCTTATCCCCGGACTTGATGGTCACCACCGCCTTTTCCAGATTGAGATGACCGCTCATCTTCTCCGGGACCGGCCCCAGTCGCAAGGCCACGGCACAGCGCGGTTGCGGATAGGGAAGAGCGTAGCTGGGCGGTGCACCGTCAGGACCGGTCACTTTGCAGGTGACCGGATCAACACGCGGGAGTTCCCCGTCATTGGAGGTGTCCACCCGCGCATCCCAAATATCATTCTTCGTGATCCGCATGAAGAGGCCGTTGTCATTCTCCCAGACGATCCCGTAGAGATCGCCGTTGCCGAGGATCAGGCTCTCACGCTGGCCGTCCTTCATCGTGGCCACCGCCACATCGGCCCGACGCAAAGATTCGGCAAAAGGTATGCTGGTCATTTGTTTCTCTGCGGCCCCGGCCTGCGACAAAACCAGTAGCGAGATCAATTCAGCCAGTCCTGCGGTGTAACATATCTTCTTCATGTCAGTCTCTTTCTTTTCGTTGTTTAGTTCTTTTAGGGTTCTTCCAAGATTAGCGTTGGGATTTCATTGAGGAGAGGGGTAGAGGTTGAGGCCGCCGAGATGGAAGAAGATGTCGGTCTTGAATCGTTCCGGGTTGCGATACCCGCAGGCTTTTTTCACCAAGCTTTGAATCTTGTTGTTCAACCCCGCGATGCTTCCGTTGCTCAAGCGGTGCTGGAAGCAGGTCACGATGTTGTCCAGATGCCGCTGGAACATCCGCGCCACTTTCTTCACCGGCTCCAGCCGGCTGCGAATAGCCCAGTCATACCAGCGGCGAAAAAAATGCCGGCCTTCCGCCACGCTCTCACAATCCCAGAAGTCCCGGAACAACTCCTTGATTGCCCACGCCCGGCTGGTCTGGAGCTTCTGCCCCTTGAGCCGCGCGAACTCCGCCGCCCGCTCCGCGGGCAGGTTTTCCTCGCCATAAAGCCACAACTGTTTGCTCCCGCTCAAGGTTCTCTGTCCCGCTTCCAACAAGCTCCGGTGTTCGGCTTTGCGCACCTCGTTGAGCGCTGCGTTCATGTAGCTAACGAGGTGAAATGGATCATGCACGATCTTATTCGCTGCGCCCGGCACATGCGCCAGAGTCGAGTTGAAAAAGGGTTCCCCTAAGTCCATCCCCACGGCCTCCACGCCGATCCGCTGCGCTGGCGTGAGGCTCTGCCAATACGCGTCGAGCGTCTCCCGTTTGCGTCCCGCGCCCACATATTCCAGCGTGGCCGAGCGCCCCGCCGCCACACTGGCCACGATCGTCAGGTAGTTCTGGCCACGTCCCGCGCTCTTCTCATCCACGCAGAGGCGTGCGGGGGCGCTGACCGGCTTGCGCGCCAGGCCCCGCGCCACCGCGCGCTGCTTGATCCCATCGGCCTCCGCCCAACTGATCCCCAACAACTCACCGGCGCCCAGCACTGAGCACTCCAGCAGCACATCCATGGCGAGCCGTTCAAAGAGGCGAGTGAAGCGGGAGCGGCGCTCGGCCCAGGGCACGGCCACCTGCTGGGTGCCATGTTCCAGACACCGCACCCGGGGCACCGCGCAGACCACGAGGGTCTTGAACTGGCAACTGTCCAAATGTCGCCAGCGCCGCTCCTCTTGCCCGTGCCCCTGCATCTGCTTGCCGCAGGTCGGGCAGCCCCACACCGTCGCCAAGCACCGCACCTCGACTTCAATCTCCTGCGCCTCCCGCTTCATGGTCACACGCACCACTGCCCACGGCCCGCTCAATCCCAAGAGCTGCTCATAAAGTTGGATGTCTTGCATCCGCTCACTCTGCTTTCACCCAGTGCTTTTCCCAACGCTAATCTTGGAAGAACCATTTCGGACATGATCTGCGCAAGATAGGCGCGATACGCCGTATCGATGACTTCTGTCTTGGCACTGCCCCCAGCATTGAGCCAGTCGCCGAAACCGCCGACCGATGAAATGCCATTGCTGGTTTTCGTGGCGAGCCACTGCATGTAGCGCTCGAGCGCGGCGAAGCGGTCCGCGACAACGCGCGTGTCACCATACGCCCTGAAAATATTGTAAGTGCAAAGTAGCGCGGCGTCACCCCAGGCCGTCGACCCACCACCACCCATGATATCAGGCACCACATGGGGAAAGGTTCCGTCGGCATATTGGTTATCCTCACAGGTGGTCAGCCAGCGGGTAAAGAAGGCCGCCACATCGAAATTATACGCGGCGGTAGGAGCAAAAAACTGGGTATCACCGGTCCAGCCCATGCGCTCGTCACGCTGCGGACAGTCGGTCGGAATTTCCAGGTAATTCCCCTTCTGGCCCCAGATGATGTTGCTGTAAAGCTGGTTCAGATTCGCCGACGAACACTCGAACGACCCGGTGCGCCGCAACGGGGTATGCACCACGATCCCGGTGACCGCATCGGCGTCAGGCTTTACGCCAAGGCCGCGAACCTCGACATAACGGAAACCGTGGAAAGTAAAATACGGCTCCAGAATCTCCTCATCCCTGCCGGAAAGAATATAGAAATCCGTCGCCTGACAACTTCTCAGGCTCGCGGTATAAATCGTGCCGTCAGAATTGAGCATTTCGCCATGGCGGACCGTGATCCGCTGCCCCGCCGCCCCGCGCACTTTCAAGCGCACCCAGCCTACCATGTTCTGCCCCACATCAAACGTCCAGCACCCCGGCCTGGGTTCATTGACCTTGACGGCCTTTAGCTCCTGGATACGACGCGAAGGCTCCACCAGGGACGCTTGCAACTTCATGACAGCCCCGCCATCGTTGTCGGCAGCGCCATAAGTCGCCTTCTGAATACTCACCGGTTTCCCGGCACCGCCCAGCTCCATGGCGGCATTCTCCGGGAACCGCTGGGTCTGCTCGGCGCCACCGCCAAGGCGATAGACCAGTTCCAGCGACTTGACGACACCGGGTGCCGGATCGCCGCCCAACGCTTCATTGGTTAGCGTGAAAAGAAGGCGACCGTCCTTGGTCGCCGCCCGCAGCGACTGAGCGACATCAGCCACTCCCATGCGCTCCGCCGCGCCACCCGCCGTCACCGGCGCCCAGGCCTGGTCATCAAATCCCGGAGCATCCCAACCGGACATGGCCAGCCGGTTGTCCAGTTCGCAGCCCATCAGTAGATCTGCATGGCGGATGGGACCAAAGGCCGCCTTCCAGCTCTCGTCACTGACAAGAACCTGCGTGCTACCATCCGCCAGCTCAACGACAAGTTATGCCATGAAGCGCGGCCGGCCGCCGTAGATGTTGCGCCTGCCGAGATGCGCCAGCGTGCTCGCATACCAACCGTCACCCAGAATAGCGCCAAGGGTATTGCCGCCCTTTGGAACCTGTGCGGTCACATCATAGGTCTGGTAATGAACGCGCTTGCGGAACTCCGTCCAACCGGGCGCAAGCACATCGTTGCCAACAGGCTTCCCATTGAGATGCAACTCATACACGCCAAGCGCAGTGACATAGACCATAGCCCGTTTGACGGACTGATCAATGCTGAAATCTTTCCTGAGGTAAGGCGCAGGCAGGCGCGCCAAATCGGAAACCGCCTCGGGCCCGCGCCAGGGCGTTCCATCAAAGACCTCGGCCGCAGCCCAGGCGGCATCATCAAAAGCGGGCTTTTCCCAGCCGTCCGCCGCCTGCTGCGACGCTTTCCACTTGTCATCTATCGGAATGACCAGATCCTCACCCGACTCGAACTGCAGCACCAGCCTGCCGATCACTGCAGGATTGTATGGATCGGTGTGACTGACTGCCAGGGTCACCACATTGGTGCCGGAACGCAGGGCTTTGGTGACATCCAACCGGGCCGTCCGGTCCCAGTGCATGGCCTGACCAACCGGCACACCATTCACGGCGGCTTCGCAGAAGTTATAGGCATAGAGAGCCAATACCGCGCGACGCACCTTGCGCCCTTCCGGCAGCTCGATCCTTCGGCGCAGGCAGCTCTTGCTGCCGTCCTTGCCGCCTTGCACTTGCACCCACTTCAGCCCCTGGATGTTCATCAACTTGTCATCTGCGGCCGCCTCGGGTCTGGCTTGATACGCCGCATCGTAACCAATCCACTTCGCCTGCCAGTCGTCGGGTTTGAGCAATCCCATGGTCCAGCAAGCAGACTGACTCCAAGGCGAAGAGTTCGGAGGTCGGAGGTCGGAGGTCAGAGACCAAACCCTGACTTTCCAATGGCAAGACTGCCGCGATTCGAGCGGCTTGCCTGCATACTCAATCTGGATGCTCTGGTCGCTTGCCACCTTGCCGCTGTCCCACAGGTCGCCATGGTCTTTGGCCAACAGTTCTTCGGAGCTTGCCACCAGCACCTGATAGGCCGTCTGCCGCTGTCCCCTGTCTCCTGTTCCCTGTTCCATTTCTTCCAGCACCCACGACAGCCGCGGTTTCGCCACGTCGATGCCGAGCGGATTCTCGCGATACTCGCAGCGCAGACTTGCCACCTCGGCGGCATGCAGCGCAGCCACCGGTGCCAACAGCAAAACGGCGAGTATGAAGGATGTGAGTTTGTTCATGTGTGTATTCCTTTATTTGAGTTTTTCACTTAATACGGCCCTCAGCTTCACATCCCCCAACTTCGGCTTGCCCTGCGAGGTCGATGTCACAAGAACCGTTAGTTTGTTATCACCGGTCTTCAATGCGTCCGTGACATCCAGCGCGAACGGCGGCATCCAGAGCGTCTCAAACTCCTTGCCGTTCAACGGGTGCGTGACCGCAGAGTAACTTTGTTCAGGCGGCGAGTTTGACTTTGAGATAGTTGGCGTTGTTGAGGCGATCCCAGCATTCATCC
>CAINDV010000760.1 GCA_903847485.1 uncultured Verrucomicrobiota bacterium | reverse complement strand
TTGGGCATGGCGGCGGGGATGACCTACAAAGGCGTCCATCCCCAAGTCACGCTGGTCGAGGACACCTACGCCAAGGGAGTACGGCTCACCAAGAAGCAAATGAAACGCTATGAGGCCTGCCTGGAGCGACTGACCGGGCTGGGGAAATGGTTCATCACCATCACGGCGGCCGCCGCCAGCCTGGTCTGTTCAAGCCAAGCCTCATGAAAGGCGATTCTTTATTGTCCGAGCCCCTAAGTCAGTTCGAGAACGCGTGGCAACATCCACTCGTTGAGCCGGCTCACTCCGCGCGCCCAAGGACAGTCGGCTTCATACCGCGGCAGCCCGATTACAGGCAACTGGCCGAGGTAGTGCCCACGGAGGTGGAGCCCTGCGACTTTCTGGCGCGCAACGTAGTCGAACGGAAGGGAGTTCAGGTTCGCCAGCAGACAAGCAGTCATGCTCGCAGCCTGTTCGGTCCTAAGCCAGGGCAGGGAGTCGGTTAGAGCAACTCCTGCCAGCATCGCCGCGATTGAGGTCCGCTCGTTTGTTGACGATGTCACGTCCTTCACGGCCAGACACCATCGCGGCACACCCCCACAGCGTTCGGCGACGCTCGCTGAGTTTACCCAGAACATGGGCAATGCCAGTTGCGTTGCGTCTTCGTGCTCCGCCTCGGACAGTGCGATGGGCTGATTTCGCCGGACACGGTTGGTGGGATCGAACCGGATGCTCGCCGCCCGATGGTCATACATGCCAACCATCTTTCCCTCGTAGAATGGCAGCCAAACCTCCTGGCCCTGCACGTAACGATTTCCGTCCAAGTGGCATCCGGCTGCCTCAAGCTCCTCTGCCGTGCGATGTCCCTTCATGTCGGCGTTCATCATGAACATCAACATCGGCTTGATTCCCCAAGGGCTCGCGCCATTGCTGCTGCCGATGATGGGGCCGGCTTTCTGCATCTGGAGAGTCAAAACGTAGTCCTGCCGGGAGCGGAACAGTGGTGCCGTTCGGCTCAGCGGGTTCAAGACACAGACAGCGTGCTGTGACAGCCGAACGTGACGCCAAGAATCTGCCAGGTCAGAAGCCGCGTGTGCGAAGAAAACGAAGTCTGTTTCGGCGCAAGCGCCTTTGCCGCCAATGGTGAGCAAACAGAACCGGTAACTGCTGTGAACCTCTGGGAAGAGACCTAACCGGTTCTCGAAATCGTAGAGGCTGACTATCCGTCCGTCGCCATGCAGCGCGGAAAAGTGGTCTTGGGAGAACGAATCGGAAGCGAAACCGGACGGCAATACGATTCCAACTCGTCCGGCTGGCCCCACCAGTGTATGCCCTGCTTCAAGGAACAAGCGGTAGAGGTTCATCCTGCCAGTGGCAGAAAGGGGGAATCTTCCGCTGTTGGCCATGAAGTGCCGCTGTCCATAAGTCACACGGACATACTCTTGATACGATTGCCACAACACAGGCTCTGAAGCGCGAATTCTGGCCAGCACGGCAGCTTTGTCCTTCGCGCTTTTGACGGATAGGATTTCGGGGAAACTGGCGGCGAAGAACTCATTGTCCTTCACTTCCTGCATGTCCCACGGCGGATTGCCAAGGTTCACGTCGAAGCCGCCTTGCGCGGACACTTCGGGGAAGGCGAGATGTCAGTGGAAGAACTGGTATTGGCTCTCCAGTCGTTTGGCTTCGGTAAGCAGTCCGTCGGGGAGTGTGCCGCCTTCCACGAGGTCGCGAAGGTGCTGGGTGGTGATGCCGACAGGCGTTTCTGAACTCGCGCGGCTCGGTGCTTTGGTTTTCTTGGCTTTCGCTTTGGGCAGTTCTTCAGTGCCGCCGAATAAGCCGCCTTGGGTCGCAAGTGGTTGATCGTCGAGAGTTGCAGGCGCATCCCGGCGACCCTCACCTGGCCTTTGGCCATCCTCTCCCGCTCCCGCGAGCGAGGAATTTGGGAATCGTTTCTTGATGACGAAGGCGGCGCACCAGAGGTTGGCCAAGTCCCAGGCTTTCTGGAAATCGTAGTTCTGCTGCGCGTTGCGGAAAGCGGCTTCCTTGCGCTGGATGTCCTCGGGCCGGCTGTCGCCCATATCGTCAATGGCGGCGGCGGCCTGGAAGAGTTTGTCGCGAATGGCGGCCTCGTCTGCGATGAACCAGTCGCCGAGCTTGGGGTTCTCGCGCTTGTTCTGCTTCTTGAGCGCTGCACACGCTTCTTTGTCGTCACCTTCGATGGCTTCGTAGGCTTCGTCGGGAATCTCGCCCTTGATGAGTTCGGGCGTGGCACCGAGGAGGCTGTTGCCGCAGCGGATGAGCATCAGCCAGCGCCCGTCGGTCGTCGGCAATTCCAGATCCAGCATTTGCAC
>CAINDV010000759.1 GCA_903847485.1 uncultured Verrucomicrobiota bacterium | reverse complement strand
TCGTTCCAAGCCCCACGCACAAGGTATCGAAGAACTTCGGACTTCGGACTTCGGACTTCGGACTTCCCATCTCGAAGCCCAGTTTCTCCAGCGCCTTCGCCAACGTCACCGTGAGCAGATGAATGCGCCGGGCGATGGCCTTCAAGCCTTCCGGTCCGTGATAGACGGCATACATCGAAGCCATGCTCGCCAGGAGCGCCTGGGCCGTGCAGATGTTGCTGGTGGCCTTCTCTCGCCGGATGTGCTGCTCGCGCGTCTGGAGCGAAAGTCGCAGGGCGGGCTTGCCGCGGGCGTCCTTGGAGACGCCGATGATGCGGCCCGGCATGGAGCGCTTGAAGGCGTCGCGAGTGGCGAAGAACGCGGCGTGCGGTCCGCCGTAGCCCAGCGGCACGCCAAACCGCTGCGCGCTGCCGACGGCGATGTCCGCGCCGAATTCGCCCGGCGGCCGGAGCAGAGTGAGCGCGAGCAAGTCGCACGCGACCACCAGCATCGCGCCGGCGGCGTGCGCCGACTCCGCGAAGCCGGCGAAGTCGTGGATCACGCCGTAGGTGCAAGGGTATTGCACGATCGCGCCGAAGACCTGCGGGCCGAACTGGAAGCTCCGGTGATCGCCGACGCTCACCTGGATTCCCACCGGCGCGGCGCGCGTCTGGAGCAGGGCGATGGTCTGCGGATGGCAATCTTCCGACACGAAGAACACGCTGCGCTCCGGCTTGAGGCCGTGGCACATCGTCATGGCTTCAGCGGCGGCGGTGGCTTCGTCGAGCAAGGAAGCGTTGGCGATGTCCAGGCCGGTGAGATCGGCGATCATCGTCTGGAAATTCAGCAGCGCTTCCAGGCGGCCTTGCGAAATCTCCGCCTGGTAGGGCGTGTATTGCGTGTACCAGCCGGGGTTTTCCAAAATGTTCCGCTGAATGACCGGCGGCGTGAGGCTCTCGTAATAGCCCATGCCGATGAAGGAGCGGAAGACTTGGTTGCGGCCGGCGCGGGCGCGCAGCTCGGCTAGGACTTCAAACTCGCTGCGGGCCGGCGGCAGCGCGAGCGGGCGATCCAGGCGGATGCGCGCCGGCACAGTGGCGTCGGTCAGCGCGGCGAGATTGGGCAAGCCGAGCGCGGCGAGCATGGCCTGACGCTCCGCCGCGCCGGGGCCGATGTGGCGGTTGGCGAAGCTGTCGGTCGAGGCAAACGGGGCTTCACCCGCCGGTGTGGCGGGGGTGGTTGATGTATTGGGCATGGCGCGGAAAGTAAGTTTGAGCGTGGGCAAATCAAGCGTGAACTGGAGCAGTTTTCTCATTGCGCCAGCGGCGCGGGAGCTTCATGCTCACGGCATGGTTGGACAACGCAAACGTTTTATGATCGTCGCGGCCCTAGCGGTAACACTGGGCTGGGTGATTGCCATAGGCGGTTACTATCTCGCCCAGAATTCTCGGATGACCGCCGAGAAGGTGCGGGCTTACGCCGAGTCGGTGGACCTGAGCAAGCTCCCGGCCCCGGCGCGGGCGAAGGCTTTGCAGAAGCTGGCCGACAAACTCAACAGCCTGCCTATGGAAGAGCGGCAAAAAGCGCGCTTCGATCGCGTGGGGCAATTGTGGTTCGGCGCGATGACGGAGCCAGAGAAGAGCGATTTCATCGAACAGACCATGCCGGCCGGCTTCAAGCAGATGATCAGCGCCTTTGAGAAAATGCCGGAGGAGAAACGGCGCAAGGCCATTGACGACGCGTTCAAGCACCTGCGCCAGGCGCGGCTGGACCTGGAAGCGGGCCGTGAACCGCAGCGTGGACCCGGTGGCCCGCAGCGCGGACCCCGCGGACCCGGCGGACCGCCGATCAGCCCGGAGCTGGAGGATCGCGTCCGCACGATTGGCTTGCGGACGTTTTTCACCCAAAGCTCAGCGCAGACCAAAGCGGAAATGGCGCCGTTGCTGGAGGAATTGCAGCGGGTCATGGAACTGGGCGGACGGCTGCACCGGTGATGAACTCTGGAATCCTCAATCTCCGCCCTGCCACCCGCAACGCCGCCGGCAGAGCTGCCAGTTGCGGACTTCGGACTTCCCGCGAAGCGGGCTTCACCCTGATCGAACTCCTCGTCGTCCTGGCGATCATCGGCATCCTGGCGGGCCTGTTGCTCCCCACGCTGGGCCGGGCGAAGGCGACGGCCAAAGGCATCGCTTGCCTGAGCAACCTGCACCAAGTCGGCATCGCCTTGCAGCTCTACGTCGGAGACAACGACAACCGGATGCCCACGATGTACGACCGCACCAATAGCGTCCCCTACGCCGGCCCCAGCCCGGACATGGTCCTGTCCAGCCAACTCGCCAACCCGCAGGTGCTCCGCTGCCCGGCGGATCAATGGCAGGTCTTCGAGACCTCCGGCTCGAGCTACGCCTGGATGAGCGCGCTCAACGGCCAGAAAGCCTCCTCGCTCAACCTCTACGGCATCGAACAGGAGACGCGCATTCCCCTGATGCTGGACAAGGACAGGCGTTTCCACGAAGCGCGGGGCGCGGGGCGGGAAGTCAATTTTCTCTATGCCGATGGCCACCTCCGAAACCTGTTTGAAACCACCGGCTCGCGCTGAACTCCGCCCGCCGCACTTCACTCACCGCCTGTGATTCAACTCCAGAACGTCTCGAAACAATTCGGTTCCCGGCTCGCCGTGGAGGACCTCACCCTCAGCGTGCCGGCGGGCGAGATCTACGGCTTGCTCGGCCACAACGGCGCGGGCAAGAGCACCGCCATCGGCATGATGCTCGGCCAGGTCTGGCCCACGGCTGGCGAGGTGCGCGTATGCGGTCACGAAGTCACCACCCACCGCACGCTGGCGCTGCAGCGCGTCGGCGCCATCTTCGAGGCCCCGGCGTTTTACGACTACCTAAGCGGCTGGCGCAACTTGGAAATCCTCAGTCACTTCACCGGCCCGACGCCCCCCGCGCGCATCCGTGAAGTGGTGGACTGGGTCGGGCTGACGGGCCGTGAAAAGTCGAAGGTGAAGACTTATTCCCACGGCATGAGGGCGCGGCTGGCACTGGCGCAGGCGCTCTTGCCGGGACCGGCGTTGCTCATTCTCGACGAACCCGGCAGCGGCCTTGACCCCGAAGGCATCGCCGAAATGCGGCAGACCATCCTCCGCCTCCACCGCGAGCTGGGACTCACCATCCTGCTTTCGTCGCACTTGCTGCACGAAGTCGAGCAGCTTTGCACGCACATCGCCGTGCTCCAGCAAGGGCGCAAAGTCTTTGAAGGCCCGATGTCCAGCATCACCCAGCATGAGCCGTGGGTGCGGCTGAAGACCGACAACTTCCCGCGCGCCGTCGAATTGCTTTCCGCCGCCGGGCTGATCGCCGAACACCGTGACGGACGCCTCCTGCGCCTGGCCGGCACCGCCGACACCGGCGCGGTGGTGAAGCTCCTCGTGGAGCAGAAGCTCACCGTCCACGAAATCACCATTGAAGAAGAGACGCTGGAAAGCTTCTACCTATCGCTGATGAACGCGAACCGAGGCGACAAGGCATGAGGCAGAAGTCCGAAGTCCGAAGTGCGAAGTGCGAAGTAGGTAGTGGCGCAGGTGCCCCGCCTGCGAAAGTCTTGCGGGTGCCCCCACCCGCAGACCCAAACTGCAACCGAGGCGGTTGCAGGACCATGGCAGCCGGGGCGGCTGCCCCACTATCGCGTTTTTCAGTCATCCCTTCGGACTTAGGACTTCGCACTTCGGATTTCCCCTTCTACCACCATGTTCTACCTCCAGCTTAAGAACGAACTCTGGAAACTCTTCGGCAAGAAACGCACCTACATCGGGTTCGGCGCGTTCCTCATTGCCCAGGCCACTATCGTGCTCGTCTTCCGCTATTCCAGCGCGTCGCAGTCCATGGTGCGCCAGCTTGAAGGCAACGGCCAACTGGCCCAGCAATTCATCTCCGGCCTCACCATCGCCACCGTGATGCTCTTTCCCATCGCCTACGTCCTGCTCCCGCTCTACGTCACGCTGGTAGGCGGCGATCTGGTGGCCAAGGAAGCCGAGGATGGTACGCTGCGAATGATCCTCTCGCGTCCGATCTCACGGGTGCGGCTGTTGCTGGTCAAGTGGTTCGCCGGGTGCATCTTCTCCGCGCTGCTCGTCGTGGTGCTGGGCGTCCTCGGCTTGGGTTTCGCCTCCTGCTTTTTCCCCTGGGGCGGCTTGTTCGTGTTTGTGCCGGGCGAAATGTTCACCGTGCTGGATCCCGGCCCCGGCCTCCGCCATTACACTGCGGCCCACGCCATGATGATCATCAAGGCCAGCACCCTGCTCGCGCTGTCGTTCATGTTCGGCTGCTTCAACATCAAGCCCGCCGCCGCGACCATTCTGGCGCTCTCGGTCACGTTCTTGAGCTTCGTGCTGATGCAAATCCCCTTCTTCAAGGATCTCCAACCGTGGTTCTTCACCTACCACCTGAACGTCTGGCAGAACATGCTCGCCGAACACGTCCCGTGGTGGCGCGTCGGGGAATCGCTGAGCATCCTGCTGGGCTTCAACCTCACCTTCTTAGTCATCGGCCTCACCGCCTTCCAAGTGCGCGACATCAAGTCCTGAGCCAGCGGGAGTGTTCCGTGGCGTTGGTTCCAGAGACGTGCCAGTCTTAAACCCAAATTCCGAAGTAGGAAAAGACTGGCGTTGCGCAAAGGGTTGTGGTTATGGGAGCAGATGCCTGAAACACCCGATCCTACCCCGCACAAAAAC
>CAINDV010000758.1 GCA_903847485.1 uncultured Verrucomicrobiota bacterium | reverse complement strand
GTCGCCCTACCAGAGCTGGAGTTTTCAAAGAGCATGAACCGCTTAACTAAACGGCAGTGATCCGATGAGGAGGGAAGGGGTGAGGAGTTTCACGCGAATTCCAAGTGCCCCTTCCAACCAAAGGCGTGAGACCCCTCACTCCGCCCTTCCCCAACACCGGCGGCGTAATGACCCGCACCTTTCTGCTCGGCCCTGAGCCGGCGATGTTATTGCATTGGCAACGGAATAACCCTTGACCTCAGCCCACACTCGTGTCAGAAGTATGCACCATGACAAACAACAACACCCGGCTGAACTCCAGCCAGCTTACTAACTCCGTCGCCAGCCTTGCGCTGGCCGCCGTCGCCTGTGCGGGCGCAATCACCACGGCCCTTGCGGGTCCGGCCAACGACAACTTCACCAACCGCCTCGTGCTCACCAGCACTAACTTCAGTGTCTTGGGCACCAACACCACCGCCACCAAGGAGACCGGCGAGACCAATCACGCTGCCCCCTACTACACCGCCAGCGGCAAATCGGTCTGGTATGCCTGGACGCCGGACGTGGGTGGCTACGTCAAGTTCACCCTGGCCGGCAGTTTCAACAAAGTTTTCGCCATCTATACCGGCACCTCGGTTTCCAACCTTTCGCGGGTGGCCAGCGGGCTCAATGACACTTCTTCTTCCGCCACCGGCTATTTCGTGGCCGCCGCTGGCACCGAGTATCTCATCGCGGTGGACGGTCAAAGCGGTGGCTCCGGCACGTTCACGCTTTCGCTCGCCGAAACCTCGCCGCCGCCGAACGACAACTTCGCCAACCGCCTCGCCATCACTGGCACCAACGTCACCCTCCGCGGCACGAATGTTTCCGCCTCGAAGGAACCGGGCGAACCAAACCACGCGGGCGTCGCCGGCGGCCAGTCGGTCTGGTGGACGTGGACCGCGCCGGCTTCCGGTTGGACCACCTTTAAGTCGAGCGCAAACTTCGCGATGCTGCTCGGCGTTTATACGGGCGATTCCGTCGCCGCCTTGGCCGGGGTGACCAGTGGCCGGGGTAACAGTCAGAACCCGGCCGTCGCCGGCTTTAACGCGACCACCGGCACCGCTTATCAAATCGCCGTGGATGGAGCCACCTTGGCGGACTATTCCGACGACATCGGGTTGAACGTGGTTCTGCTCCCGCCGCCGACCAACGACAATTTCGCCAGCAGCACGGTGCTCACCGGGACGAGCGTGGACCTTTATGCCGCGTCCAATCTCAGCGCCACCAAGGAACCTGGCGAATCCGACCACGCCGGCAATCCCGGTGGGCGCTCGGTCTGGTGGGTATGGACGGCGCCGGTGTCCGGCCGCTTTGCGGTCTTCACTGACCTGTGGATGGGAACCCTCGCTCCGCTCGACCGGTTGGTCGGCGTTTACACGGGGGCGTCGGTGTCGGCGTTAACTGAAGTGGGGAGCGCAGCGGGCCGCAGCAACACGGTCGCGAAGGCCAACTTCGACGCGGTTCAAGGCACCGTGTATCACTTTGCCGTAGATGGGCAGGACGGCGTTTCGGGAGCGTTTAACTTGTATCTCCGGCTGCCGCCCCCGAATGACGACTTCGCCAACCGCTTCGTGGTCGCGAACACCAATGTCACCCTCCTCGGCACTAATGCCAATGCCACCAGCGAACCGGGCGAGCCGCTCCACGCCAGCGACGGCGATACCCCGCCGACCTCGGTCTGGTGGAAATGGACGGCCCCGGTTTCCGGCCGTGCCGTGGTCAGCGTCAAGACCAGCAGTTACAGCAAACAATACTTGGGCGTCTATACCGGCACGGCGGTCTCCAAGCTCACGGTCGTCGCCAGTGGCAGCGGCAACATAAATGGACCGGCCTACGCGAACTTTGACGCCGTCGACGGCACCGAATATGAGATCGCGGTGGACGGCGGCGGTGGCGCGTTCAGCCTGTTAGTGCAGTATGTCCCCGTGCCGGCGAACGATGCCTTCACTAATCGCCTGGCGGTGACGAACACGACGGGCGCGAACTTCTATGTCACGGGTTCCAACTTGGGCGCTACCAAGGAGCCGGGCGAAACCTGGCAGGGCAGCGCGTCGGTCTGGTGGACCTGGACCGCGCCGGCGAATGGTGAGGTGCTGATCGAACTGGAAACCTCTTACCCGGCCACCATGACCTATCCGTGGCTGGTGCTGGATCGCGGAACAACGATCTCAAATCTCGTCGCCATTTCTCCGCGCGCCGATTTCGCCGGGCAGCAGTATTCCCACGACGCCCGCTTTACGGTGGTAGCTGGCACCAACTATTCCATCTGGGTGGCCAACCGTGGCGGGAAGGAAGGAACTTACACCCTGCGCGGCACCTTCGAGCCGCCGCCGACCAATGATAATTTCACCAACCGCATCACCTTCACCAACACGCCGTTCTTCTTCCAATATGGTTACACGACCGTGAACTCCTATAACGTCTGCGCCACCAAAGAAACCGGCGAGCCGTGGCACGGCGGCGCAGACTACTGGGGTCACGGCGGAAGCTCGGTGTGGTGGACTTGGACCGCGCCTTACAGTGGTCGGATGAGCGTCGCCGTCCGGCCGATCCACTACATCTTCAGCTCGTTGGCCGGCCTCTACACCGGCACGGCTGTCAACAGCCTCACGCGCCTCACTAACTGCTACAGCACCTGCACCGATGGCTCGTGCAGCCTTAACGGGCCAGTCACCGCCGGCACCACCTACCAGATCGCGGTGGACGGCGATGGCACGGGTGAATTCTATCTCGACCTCTACGGTTACTTCGACACCAACGCGCCCTCCGTGACCATCACCAATCCGCTGCCTGGCCACGCCACTAACGCCGCGCTCGTCGTCAGCGGCACCGCCACCGACCCGCTGGGTACCGGCGCGTTCCGGCATGCCAGCGGCGTGAACCTCGTCGAGGTGCGGCTCAACGGCGGTACCTGGCTCGCTGCCACCGGCACCAACGCCTGGAGCCGCGCACTTGCCTTGAGTATCGGTGCCAATCTTATCGAAGCCCGTGCCCGCGACGCCGTGGGCAACTACTCCAGCCCCACTGCTGTTACTGTGACGCACGGCACTTTCATCTCCGGCGCGCAGATGGTCGCCGGCCAGCCGCAAGTCACCTTCCCCTCGGAATTGGGCAAGAGCTACCAACTCGAATGGACGGCCAGCCTCGTCCCACAGATTCTGTGGAACGCCGTCCAGCCTGACTCCACTCCGGGCACCGGTTTGCCCATGACACTAACAGACACCAACGCACCCACTGGCCCACTGCGGTTCTACCGGTTGCTGGCGCGGTAGCACCATGGCTGGGGAAGCTCCCTTGCTTTAGCGGACTGGCTTGCGCCCACTAACTCTGGAGGAGTGTCGGACACCGGCTCATCCTGCATGAGCCGGTGTCCGTGCCGAGTCTTAGAGCGTGTTTGTAAACTCTGGCTCTGTGGTAGGGCGAGGCTCCTGCCGAGCCTT
>CAINDV010000757.1 GCA_903847485.1 uncultured Verrucomicrobiota bacterium | reverse complement strand
GCTCCTGCCGAGCCTTTCGGAACCAGCGCGCGGCTGCTGTTGTCGAGGCTCGGCAGGAGCCTCGCCCTACCGCGGCAGCCATTTTCAAACAGGCTCTTAGCCCCGGCAGACCTTCCAGAGCCTCACCGGCTACAGCTCTGTCCGGGCTGGGTTCCGGCCTTCCTACACCGTCCGCGGCGGCGGCTAAGCCTTTCGAGGCTGAATGGCTTAGCAGGAGGCGAATCCTGCTTGCGGCCCGCGCTTTTGCCCTGGGTATGCTTCCCGCAAGTCGTTCGGGGCCGTCGTCCCTGGGGACTCCGGCTCCGGTCCTGGTGGCAGGCAACACTCGGGTTTGGGCGGTTGGTTAGCCCTTTCCATCTAGTTCTTTCGTTCTAAACTCTGGGCTTTTTGCCCCAAACTTGAGGGACTTCCACCCTCGGAGCAGCCAGACTTCACCTTGGCGCTCAGGAAAATGCTTCCTGAACGCTCCGCGGTTCATTGTCCTTACCGCAGTTCGCCAATCTCAGTGCCAATAGTAAGGACTGACCCCTTTTCCATGCGGGATGACCCGCCAACTTTTCCCTCGGCGGCTGTCCTTGCATCGGTGGGAAGGTTCATGGGGGCCACCACGATCCACGAATCACTCACGCCACCGAATGAGGATTTGGTCGCGTGTTACCGGCACCAGCCGTTGCCACAATGTTAGTAGCTCCGCAGCCGATAGAACTGCGCTCCACCGGTGAGCGGTACCGTCACGGCGCAGTGGTTGTCGGCCAGGGCGGGTTGCGTGAGGACGGGCAGCCAGACAGGGGCGGCCAGGTTGTCGGCGGATTCGAGGAAGAGGGCGGATCTGGTCATCGGCCAGGTCAGCGTCAGGGCGTCACCGGTCAGGCTGGTTTGCAGCACGCCGGGGGGATCGGGATTCGGGTCCAGGCGATCCACGAAGTCCACCACGGTGCGGGTGGAGAGGCTGTCCCAATCACGGGTGTTGATGGCATAGACTTCGGTGTAGTGGCCGCCGAAGGGGAAGCCCAGTAGCGCCACTTGCGGCGGGATGTTGGTCTCGTCCAGGCAGAGCAGCGAGACGGGGGCATTGGTGGCGACGAGTTGATCGTGGAAATCGCGGCACTCCTGGATGAAGCCCGGCATGTCCTCCCAGGCGTGGATGAGATGGAACGGCGGTTGGTCGGTCCGCATATATGTGGCAGGAGACGCAGGCTCGAGGGTAGATACATCGTTGCTGCCGAACGTGTTTATGGCCAACACCTGATACATGGCTATGTCCAGTGGCTCCAAGCCCAGTGGGTTGTTCGTTACCTGCACCAGGTTTGGGAGTTGGTAGGCCCCGCTCATGGAAACGACGCCCCGGATCGCGCTGATGAGAAGGTGACGATCGTCCAGGTATTGCCGATCCGTAGTCAGGAGCGACACCAGGTGCCCGCCGGCGGACTGGCCGAAGAGGAAGATGCGGTTCGTGTCGCCGCCGTATTCGCCGATGTGCTCGCGAGTCCAGGCGAAGGCGTTCGCCACGTCGTTGATATGCGCCGGGTGGACGGCGTTGTTGGTGTCGTCAGAAAGCTCGTAGTTGGCCAGCACGGTGGTCAGCCCGTAGTAGCCGGCGAAGGTGTTGCCAAGTTCGAGATACATGTCTTTGTCACCCTGTTTCCAGGCACCCCCGTGGATGAAGAT
>CAINDV010000756.1 GCA_903847485.1 uncultured Verrucomicrobiota bacterium | reverse complement strand
CCTGAGCCGTGAGCACGAATCCGCAACCGGCAAGGAAACGAGTTGAGTCCAAGTTCGCCGGGTCAGGGGACCCGGCCTACAGCAAAAAGCGGGGGCGACCGTTTCCGGTCGCCCCCGCCCGAACCCAACCAACCACCGAACCGGGATAAGTCATCCGGGGTCGGATCGGGCAGTGCGGCTTCGTGGGGCGAAGCCGCGCCCGATTCTGGAGCTTACTTGCTCAACCGGTAGAACTGCGCGCTGCCCGAGGCGGGCGCATAGGCCACGTTCTCCGTGCCTTCTGTGATCACGGGCAAGTCCGCGTCCACCCAGCCGCCCGACAAGGCTCCCGACTTCTTGAGCGTGTAGCCCGTGGCACTCGCCGGCCAGGCGATGCGCACCTGGTTGCCGGCCGAGGGCTGGATGGTGAGGATCAATGGCGCGGTGAGCAGCGATTGGATCCGGAACTCCGACACCGGAGCGTTGTAGATGCGCACATCGAACAACAGGCAACTGACCCACCTGCCTCCATCAAGACTGGCGCTCCCGTTCTCTCTGCCGCCGAACAACAGGTGCGCGCCAGGCGCCAGGCTCATCGCCTGGTTGGGCGTAGTGTAAACCACATGCGAGAACACGCCGTCCACGTAGAGCGTGCGAGTGCCGGCGACCTGGTCCCAAATGCCCACGTAATGATGCCAGTTGCCGTCATTGACGTTGATGCCGCTGCCCCAGCCGTCTGGGTCGCCGCCAATCCCACGTATGGTGAAGCCGGCGAACGGATCGTTGCCCATCCTACGGAGCTGCCAACCCGCGCCTTCACCGTCCTTTGTCACCCAGCCGGCCCACTCACCCGGCATGCCCTTGGCCCAGAAGGCGACCGTGAACTTCGCCGCGATGACGGTGTCGAACGTGGGCTGGTAGCCGGCATCCCCGGTGGCGCTGTTAGCGACCTGCACCCCGACGGTGCCGGCTGTCAGGTCCAGCGACTGGCCAGTGAAATCCGCCGGCATTTCGCTGGAATAGCCCAGCAAGCTCGCATTGCCGCCCACAGCTACGCCATCGTGCGTCCCTGCCGGACGATAGCCGGAAGTTTCCACCAAGTCCGCCGCTCCCGAGAGCCAGTGGCCGAGCAAGACCGGCGTCGGCGTGACCGTCACGGCGATTTCGCCATTGACCACCGCAGCGGGGCTGGTGCCGGTGACAGTTGTCGCGCCGACGCCAACGGCGTGGACGGCCACCGAGGCGGTGTTAGTGCCGCCCATCGGGAAGTGGACCGTCAGACTGCCACCCACCGCCCCCACCGGGATGGCGATGGCTGGATTGGCACTGGTGATGGTAACATTCACGGCACTCGTGGCCACCAAGCTGGCGGGCACGGTGATAGTCGCCATGAGATCAGGGTCGCCGAGGTTCGGCATCAACTTTGCAGGCGTGAGGGCGATCATTGGCGACCCAACTTGGGCGGTGATTTCCGGCACGGTCAGCACTTTGTCGTAGGCGCGGATTTCGTCCACGATGCTACGCGCAAAGCGTGTGCCGCTGGAGTCAGGGGCGCCAAAGAACAACGGCGAGTTAATCGGCGGTGACACGAGGTTGCTGTCGGTGATGCTGAAGCACTCGACGCCGTCCAAGTAGAGGCGACGCTGGAGCGCCACCGGGTCATACACCGCCGCGACGTGATGCCAGAGGTTGTCCGTGATCCTCGTCGCAGTGGAGGTGGGATCATCCTCGCCGCTCGAGTTGCGCAACGTGAAGGCGATCTGATCCGATGTTCCATTCCTGCGAAGCGCATAACCAGTCGCTTCGCCGTCCTTGGCGATCCACGGAGCCCATTCGTTGAGCGGCAAGCCCTTGACCCAGCAACTGAAGGAGAAACCCGCTGGACTGTTGAACAGGAAGGCGTCGAACGTGGTCCGGTAATCCGCATCGCTTATCAGCGAGTTCTTGATGCGCACCGCCGTGTTCGCCGCCCGCAAGTCCACTGCGTAACCGCCCAGCCGTCCGGGAACGTAGGCGACGCTGCCCACCGCCACGCCATCGTGAGTCCCCGCTGGCTGGAAACCGCCGGTTTCCGCGAGCGTCTGGCTGTCGAAGTTCCAGTAAGCCACCAGGCCGCTGATGTTGGGCTGTTGCACAGCGATCGTCGTCGCGGCCAGGACCGGCAACAGGGTGCAGGTGTAGCTGAAATGCGCCGTGCCCGGCCCTTTGGCTTCGACCGCAAAGCTGGCGGAGTTGGTGCCGCCCATCGGCAGCGTGATCGTGAGGACTCCCGCCACCGCGCCCTCCGGCACGGCGACCGCCGGCTTGTCGCTGGTGACCACCACGCTCACGGCGCTGGTCGCCACGACCGAGGCCGGCACAACGATCGTGATGAAATTGGTGTTAGGTGATGGGCTGACGAGGGAGAATGAGGCCGGCGAGGCAAGGACTGCTCCCACAAGGTCCACGACGTCGCCACCAGCCAACATGCTGCTATACATCCGGACGTCAAACAACTGGCATTTGACCCATCTGCCCCCGTCATAGTTGTTGTCTTGGTTCGCCCGCGCTCCAAACACCAGGGGCGCGTTGGGGGCCAGCGTCATATTCTGGCCCACGGTGTTGTTGACCACATGCGAGAGCACACCGTCCACATAGAGCGTGCGGGTGCCGGTGGCCTGGTCCCAAACGCCTGCATAGTGATGCCAGGCGTTGTCGTTGACGTTGATATTGCTGCCCCAGCCGTCCTGGTTGTCAAGCCCGCGCATGGTGAAGCCGGCGATCGGGCTGCCCCCCATTTTGCGGAGTTGCCAGCCCCGGTTATCTTCGCCTTCCTTGGTCACCCAACCTGCCCAATCATTGGTCGGAAAACCCCTGGCCCAAAAAGCCACGCTGAACTGGGTCAAGATGCTGTCGTCGTAAGTTGGCTGATAGCCTGCATCCGGCACTCTCGTGTTATTAATCCGCACGGCGATATTGCCGGCGCCTCTCAGATCCAACGACTGTCCTGGACGGCCAAACGGTGCATCGTTGGTGAAATTGGCAGTCGGGGGCACACCGACAAAGGAACCATCATGCGTGCCGTCGGGAGTGAATCCAGAGAGGTCCGCCAGATGCGGCGCGCCCGCCAACCAATGTCCGATCAGACCCGGAGTCGTTACGGCAGCGTAAACCGTCACCCCGGCGGACGCGCTGGCCATGCCAGTGGCTCCAGCCGAAAGTGTGTCTTGTCCCACACTCAGACCGTTGAGGGTCAGTGTCTGACTGTTCGCTCCGCCGGCCGCGAAGGTCAACGTGGTCACCGGGGCAGTGCTCCCGTCAATATCCAGCCGGCTCGGATTACCATTGGTCAGATGAACCGTGACCGAAACGCTTGCGTTCGCCCAGAGGGGAATGCTCACGGTCAAGGGTGTGTTCCCACCCACCGGGACAGCGGGCCGGCCGGTGACGAGTTTGACCGCTGGCGGAATCAACCCGCGGACTTCGCTCTCCGCGAGCGGGTAGCTGTACAGCCGGACATCAAACAGCAGGCCCGCGAAGTAACTCGCGAAGCCTGTGCCACCTTGTTCCCGGGCTCCCAAGGCCAGGTGTTTGCCGGCGGCGAGATTCATCATCTGGCCCACGGGGTTGTTGACGTCGTGCGAGAACACGCCGTCCACGTAGAGCGTGCGGGTGCCGGTGGCCTGGTTCCAAACGCCCACGAAGTGATGCCAACTGGTGTCGTTGACGTTGATGAGGCTGCCCCGGCCGTCCTCGTTGTCAACCCCGCGCAGGGTGAAGCCCGCGACCGGATCGTTATCCATCCGGCGGAGTTGCCAGCCGATGCCGTCATCGCCCCGCTTGGACACCCAGGGATTCCATTGACCCGGAAAACCTTTGGCCCAGAAAGCGATGGTGAACTTGTTGCGGATCACGTCGTCATAGGTGTTCAAATAACCCCCGTCAGTCGTGGCACTGTTCGTGACCATCACGCCGACATTGCCGGCCCGCAAATCAAGCGACTGGCCTGTGCAACCGGGAGGCAAGTCGGAACTGAAGGCGAGTGCCGCAGGAGTCCCCACCGCCACACCGTCATGCGTGCCGGCGGGACGGTAGCCAGAGGTTTCGTTAAGGTTCGCCGCGCCTGAGATCCAACGACCGATTAACTTCGGGTTTACGGTCAGGGCAAGGCTGCCGCTGCCCAAGCCAGCCGAACCGGCTGTTAATTGCGCCTGGCCCACGGCGGTGCCAACCACGGTCACATCCTGGCTATACGCACCGCCGGGCGCGAAGACCACCGGGACCACCGGGGCAGCGCTTCCGTTGATTGTGAGCACGCCTGGGTTGCTGTTGGTTACATAGACGGTCACCGTTGCCGTTGCGTTGGAGCCGTCGGGAATGCTGACCAGCGCCGTTGTATTGATACCCACCACAATGAGCGGGTCGGCCACGTCCAGCAACACCTGTGTTCCGAAGCCCGGAATGGAGACATTGTCCATGCTCAGCCAGCCCCAATTGGCGCGCTCAGAGTTAATCAGATCCAGCGTGCATTTCACACCCACGTACGGGGTCAATTCGGCGGCGGTGAACGTGACGGTGATCATGGCGTCGCCTGTGTCGGTCCGGGGTTTGGCCCGCACGAAGGCGCCGTCGCTGACGCGGCGCAGGGCCACGCCCTTCCAACCCGTGGCGGCCGTGTTATCCGCCGCGATGTGAGACACCATTGTGTCATTGGCTGGCGCGGGTCCATTGGCGTTCCCTCTCGCCATTTGGACGGTCAAATCGCCCGAATTATCCAGGTAGAACTGCGGCGAGCGGAGCCACAGAGTATTCAGGTGGTTGTCGGTCTGGCCACCCACCGGGTCCACTTGAGTACCGTTGTTGCCAAACAGATTATTGTTGGTCGAGGCGGGTGCGATTGCGCCACCGTTGATGGTGCCAGGCATTGCCGAGACATTTGGCGCGAGATCAACCCACCCCCCAGCACCCGCATTGGCGCTGAGATCCCAAACGCGGTTATGCCAGCCTTGCAGCGTGCCGTTGTTGAAATTGTACGTCAGGGTGGCGGACCGTGCTGGCACCGCCGCCAGCCCCAAGGCGACCGCCGTCACCGCCCCCCCGGCCAACCTAGCCCAGCGGCCTCCTGACCGGGTCGGGCATGGCTGCCGCTGGTGCATGATTTGGGCCTTAAGGCGGCCGACCACGGCCGCCAGCGATAAGGTGCTGGTCACTAATAGGTTGCTCTTTTTCATATAACTCTACTGTCTGTGCTGAACTTACTAGGTCTATCTGTTTCCGTTCCGCGCTACCGCACCTCGGCAACTGGTGCCGGGGTGGAGCAGTCCCGCCGCAAGACACGGCGGCTCGTGGATGGCGCGAACCGTTGCACGCTACCAAGCCAAAATCCCCAGCGGCTGTCAAGGCTCGTCATCGAGAAAACAGCAATTCCAGTGCATCCCCAAGTTGTCGGTGTCAAAGAACGCCCGGTGAGGGCACCGGGCCTACCGCGGCGTGCGCTCGCTGTTGTAGGCCGGGTGCCCTCACCCGGCGTCCCCCGAAGTAACCGACAACTTGGGAATGCCCCGCTGCAATTCTTTCTTTGGCTTGGAGCGCAGACATTCCTATCCGCCGGCGTAAGCGAACCTGGTACCAAGCGGACAAGAATGCCTGCGCTCCGAGCCGGAGTGAAAATCGCGGCCCGCCTCCACGTCAGTATTGCGCTGCCAGCGGCAACCCCTAGACTCCCACCACCGCTCGCCGTCGCGGAATGAATTCGCGGCGGCGGAACGGGGTCTGTAAATTTACCTAAATACCATGAACCTGAAATTCATTCGCATCGCCAGTGTTATGACTCTCGCCTCGGGCGTTACTGCCCTGGCTGCCGGAGACGGCTGGACGGAACTCTTTAACGGCAAAGACTTGTCCGGCTGGATACAGCGTGGCGGCAAAGCCAAGTACACCGTCGCGGAGGGCTGCATCGTTGGCTCCACCGTGCTCGGCACCGACAACAGTTTTCTTTGCACAGAAGAGGATTACGGCGATTTCATTCTGGAGTTGGACTTCAAGGATAACCCCATGCTTAACTCTGGCGTGCAGTTCCGCAGCCACTGCTTCACGCAGTCCACGACGATTCAGAACGGGGCCAAGGAAATCAAGGTGCCCGCCGGGCGCGTCCACGGCTATCAGTGCGAAATTGACATGGACCCGGTCAAGAAACGCTGGTGGACGGCCGGCATCTATGACGAAGCGCGGCGCGGCTGGCTTTATCCCGCCGATGGGGAACCGGGCAAAGTCGGCCTGGAGTTCACCGCGCAGGGGGCCAAAGTCAGCCAGGCGGGCGAATGGAATCATCTGCGCATTGAGGCCATCGGCAGCTCCATCAAGACTTGGTTGAACGGGGAGCCGCGCGCCACAATCAACGACTCCATGACTCCGAGCGGCTTGATCGGCCTCCAGGTGCATGGCATCGGCAAGGACGTGACTAAGGAAGGCATCAAGGTCAGCTTTAAGAACATTCGCCTCCAAACCGTCCACCGCGCCGCTGCGGCCAACACGCTTACCGCCGAGGAGAAGGCGGCGGGTTGGAAGCTGCTCTGGGATGGCCAGACGAGCGACGGTTGGCGCAGCGCCAAGTCCGATAAGTTCCCCGCCAATGGATGGGAGATCAAAGACGGCGTGCTCAGCGTGCTCGCCGCCGGCGGGGCCGAGTCCGCCGCCGGCGGCGACATCATCACCCGCGACCGCTACGCCAACTTTGAACTAACGGCCGATTTTAAGATTACTCCGGGTGCCAATAGCGGCATTAAGTATTTCGTGCAACCCAATCTCGGTGCCGTCACGGGTGCCGGGGCCAAGGCTAGCACCGGTTCTGCCATCGGGCCGGAGTTCCAAGTGCTCGACGACGCGTTCCACCCAGACGCCAAGCTGGGCCGCAATGGCAATCGCACCCTGGCCTCGCTCTATGACTTGATTCCGGCCGCGACTAATAAGCCGGTGGTGCCGATGGGCGATTGGAACCACGCCCGTATCATCTCGCGCGGTCAGCATGTCGAGCACTGGCTCAACGGGCAGAAGGTGCTGGAGTATGAGCGCGGCTCGCCGGAATTCCGCGCCGCTGTCGCGCAGAGTAAATTCAAGAACACCCCCGGCTTCGGCGACTGGGCGGACGGCCACATCCTTCTGCAAGATCACGGCAACAGCGTCTCCTACCGCAATCTCAAGCTCCGCGTCCTGCCGACGGAATGAGCGCCGGCACTATTTTCAACTGATCGTAACACTAACACTCGACTAACACTCTAACTCTATGACACACCTAACTCGCCGCGGCTTTCTTAAGACTTCCCTCTGCGGGGGAGCTGGGCTTATCGCTTTGCCCAGCCTTGTCCCCAGTTCTCTCTTTGCCCAAACCACGCCCAACCAACGCCTCCAAGTCGTGCAAATCGGCTGCGGCCGTATGGGGCGGGAAGACATGGCCGGGGTAATGGCCCACCCGCTGGCCCGCGTGGTGGGTGTCTGCGAGCTTGATTCCAAACGCGCCGCCGCCGCCCAGGAAGCGGTGGTTAGTTTCTATAAGAAGAAAGGCGAGTCGGACGTGGGAGTGAAGGCTTACCACGATTACCACGAAGTGCTGGCCCGGCCGGACGTGGACGCGGTAGTCGTCAGCCTGCCCGACCACTGGCACGCACTCGTCGCCATCGAGGCGGCGCTGGCGGGCAAGAACATTTACGTCCAGAAACCTATTACTTACTCCATCGCCGAGTCTATCGCCTTGCGCAAGGCCGTGCGGGCGAAAAACGTCATCCTACAGACCGGCTCCCAGCAGCGCTCGGAGAAGCCGTTCCCCGCGTTTCGTCCTGGCAGCGAGGCGGTGCGCAACGGGCGCATCGGCCAACTCAAGACCGTCCAAATCGGCATAGGTTTGGACAACACCAAGGGCAAAGCGCCGACCCCCATGCCCGTGCCGGCCAACCTCGACTACGAGCGCTGGCTCGGCGCGGCGCCCGAGCAGCCCTACATGGAAGACCGCGTTCATCCCCAGACCGGGCTGGGACGGCCCGGGTGGATCACCACGGAGGACTTCGGCCTGGGCATGATCACCAACTGGGGCGCGCACCACATTGACATTGCCCAGTGGGCGATGGGCGCGGAACTCAGCGGCCCGACCAGCATCGAAGCCAAGGCCGATTTCATGACCAACGACGTCTGGACGGTACATCGGCACTACCATGTGGAAATGCTTTACCCCGGCGGCGTGCGGGTGATTCTTGACGATAAGTTCCCGAACGGCATCCGCTTCGAGGGCAGTGAAGGCTGGGTATTCTGCACCCGCGGCGCAGTGCAGGTGACCACTAGCGACGGCAACGCGAAGGACCAGAAGGCGAATGCCGGCAAGAGTTCGTTACAGGCCAGTGATCCAAGAATCCTCACGCCGCGCGTAGGCTCGGACCAAATCGGCTGGCAACCCAGCACCAACCACTATCTGAACTGGCTCCAGGCCATCGTTGCCAAGCGCGACCCCATCGCCCCGGTGGATCAAGCCGCCCGTAGCCTGCAAACCTGTGCTGCCGCGTGGATCGGCATGAAACTCGGGCGCAAGCTCACCTGGGATCCCGCTCAGGAGGCGTTCGTCGGTGATGACACCGCCAACGCGATGCGCAGTCGCAAAGCTCGCAAACCCGAGTACGACGTCAGCGCCGTGATGAAGAAGGCCGGACTGGCCTGAGGCTCGGGAAACTCCGCGCACCATCTCCGCCCCGATCCGAGTGCCACTCACTCGGGCGCACTCCGGCCCCTGGCACCCCGCGCCGAAGTGCCGCGCTTCGCTGAGTTCCTGGCATTTTGGCCGCGAGCCGCCGCCAGGCCTTTCCTGTCCGGGCGGGCGGTTTCCTTGATGCCAGCCAGCGAGAAACGAGTGATGTGGGCGGCCAGGACCTCGATCTGCGCCGTGTCGAAGGGCATGTCGGGAAAGAGTCGGCGAACGACCTCCTGGCACTGGTGGTAGAAGAGGCATTGGCTGATGACGCTGATGCCGCAGAGCCGGATGCGGTTTTCATCCGCACTCTCTCCTAGCAACCCAGTCACGATCACCCGCAACTCGTCCGCTATGGGCTGGAGGTGCTCGCGGGCCACGGCGTCCAGCGCTGCCGTCGGTTGGATCATCTCCAGCGACATCAGCCGGCCGCCGGGGAGGTTGGCGCCTTCGACAAGGAGCCGGAAGAGGAAGGACCGCACGAAGCGTTCGAGCCGACGGGCGGGAGTCAGGCGATCGGCTTCCGGCGGCGTGATCGGATGCCGCGCCTCAGCCTCGGCTTCCAACCGGCGCAATACCGCGAGGTACAGCGCAGCCTTGTCTCCAAAGTGGTAATTCACCGCCGCGATGTTGGCTCCGGCGCGACGGCAAATCTCCCGCACGGTGGCGTGGCGGAAGCCGGATTCGGTGAAGACAGCGGCAGCGGCGTCCAGAAGCTGGTCGCGGGTGGCGGCGGCGCGCGGGTTTCCGGTGGTTGCTTTGAGCGGGCGTTGCATGTCTCAAACACATATTTCAAACAGGTGTTTGACACAAGGCGAAAGATGTTGTTTTATCTAGGGCGTGAACACGAATGCGAATCTTAGAGAGCCGTGGCTGCCGTCGGGACCAAGCCGCGGCGGCGGTCGGCTGATGGCCTGCCGAACGGCGGCAAGCGGATTGGACGGCCGCCGTCGGGATGAACTGGGCGGCTTGAAATCCGAAATCCGAAATCCGAAATCCGAAAGAAATCCGAAGTCCGAAATCCGAAGCCACGCGGTGCCCGATGGCAAGTTTGCTGGAGCGGCTGCGCCACGGCGTCTCCAGCGGTCGCCATGCGAAGAGGTAGGACCAACTAGCTCTTCCTCGATGCGCTTCGGTTTCGGATTTCGGGCTTCGGATTTCTTTCGGATTTCGGATTTCGGATTTCGGATCTCACCATCCGCCGTCGCCGCCCTCGCCGTGCTGGCCCTGGCCTTAAGCGGCTGCAAGCCCGCCGCGCGCCCTGAGAAGCCGCTGGTAGTGCGCTGCGTGAAGGCTGCGCCAGCCGGGCCAGCGCTCCTTGCGGGACGGTCGCAGTACGTAGGCATTCTGCGCGGGCACCTCGAAACGGACCTTAGCTTCAAGGTGGACGGGACGCTTGAACTCATCGGCCCGGCGGAAGGCGCGGAGGACTGGCACGAGGGCGTTCCTGTCCGCAAAGGTGAGTTGCTGGCGCGCTTGACCCCGCGCGATTTCAAGGCTGCCGTCGCGGACGCCAACGCCCGTCTGGTGCTCAACGAAAGCGTGCTCAAGCGCACCCAAGAACTAAAGGACAGCAGCATGGTTGCGCAGCAGGAGTTGGATCTCGCCATCGCCAACCGGAACTCCTCCCAGGCCGCGCTAGACCGCGCGGAGCAGTCGATGAAGGATTCCGAGATCGTCGCGCCCTACGCCGGCGTGATCGCCGCGCGGTTGGCCCACGCTGGCGAAACCGTCATCGCTCTCGCCAGCCGACCGGTGTTGCGGGTGGCGGACCAAAGCAGCATGGCCATTGACTTGGGTGTGCCGGATAAACTAATTGGCGGCATCACGACCGGGATGAAGTTGCCGGTGCGGATTTCGGCTCGGGAAGGGCTTTCTCTGACCGGCGCGGTGACCGAGGTAGGTGTGTCGGCTAAGCCGGGCACGCGCTTGTTCAAGGTG
>CAINDV010000755.1 GCA_903847485.1 uncultured Verrucomicrobiota bacterium | reverse complement strand
GCCACCGTGGTTGGCGCGAACGAGAAGGCGGTCAAGAGTTATATGTTTGGCCTTGACTATCTGCGGTTGCAAGCGGTGGAGTAATTCGCGGCCAACTAAGTCGTCCGCCACTAAGGGGACGCCTCGCCATGCGCTCCGCACGGCCCGGGCTAAGTGCTGCCGCGGCTGCGCTGCGTCTGTCGTGTGCCTCAAGAAGCGCACTCAACGTCCCCACTGAGTTGCGCCAGCTTTAGCCCGCTGCGTTGGTTGAGGTGCCGGGCGGTTAGACCGTCCACGCCATCGCAGAGGGCCACCGGTGTGAACATTCCCAACGGCAGCCAGCGGTGCCACTCGACCCCGATGCCTGACGTAGCAGAGCACTTCCACCACGAAGAACGGCGTCAGCAAGCTGCGCAGAAGGGTGGCTTTGTTGGCAGGTGTCATCGGCTGCGGAACATATCCCCCCACCAAGCTGGCGCCGTCAACTTAGGCTCGCGACTGAGAGTCACGACCCTTTTCCGGTTCATCCAGGGAGTGTGTTCCTGGGATGCCATTCCGCGTTATATCAACCACTTGTAGGTCGTTGCTAAAGTAACCGCCCCAGACAACCCACGAAACTCCTTTGCGAAGGCTGAATGCCGCAATCGCGAGGCCATAACTATTCAGCAGAAACCACGAAATTCACGAAATCAAACTGAAGCCAGGCCGGGGGCCGAACCCGGATCACCGGCTTCACATTCCAGTCACCTTTAAGTGACTGGTCCTCCACCTCAGGACGGCGCGGCACCGCCTTCCTTTTCGTGTATTTCATGGTTCTGCTTTCTGCATAGATCCGACTGCGTGGGCACCCGGCGCAAAGTTATCCCGGCGGCGGACACAACCTGTGGAAAAAGTTCGCCCACCGCCGTAACAGGGTTTGTTTTGGAGCGCGCAGTATGAAAGTCCACGCGCGCCACCCCGAAACGAGGTAGTGAGAGCGCAGGACAAAATCCGAAACCCGCGCTTCACGCCAGAACGGTGGGCGAAGCGCCAGTGTCCGGGGTGGTGTCCGCCAAGTCAAGGCTCCCGACTGGCAGCACCGCAATTCGCATTTTGGCGCTGCCCCCCCGCTGGGTAAGGGCACCCAGCCTACACCGTCACACAACCGCGCTCTGGTAGGCCGGGTGCCCTTACCCGGCATCCCGAGTTGGTATCTAACCTTTGTTGAGCTACCGGAGCGTTTTCCGGCCCGGCCTTCGGTAACACCCCCTTTTGGAGTGCAGGCGGACAAACCACATACCCGAAATCTTTCGCAACCTTCCCGTTGACAAACCACATACCTGTATTTCGTGGTTGCTGCTGAATAGTTACGGCTTAGCTGGGAGCGTCGCATGGCACAAAACGATGTGCGAAGCGCCGCGCTCCCGTCGGAATCCAGCCTCACCGGGCGGCCAGCACTCGTTCCAAGACTTCCGCCAGCCGTTGCGCGGCCATGCGACAGTGCCGCCGCAACCGCAGCAGCGCGCCGATTTTTCCCGGCGCACGCACGATGGCCCATGCCAGCTTCGCATAGTCGAGACTCAGGTCGGGCCGGGAGAGTTGGTTGAAATCCAGCGGCATGTCTTCGCTGGCGGTGTCCGAGATTACGCGGACGGTGGCACAGGCAATTCCTCGTTCGCGGCATAGTGTGTGGATGGCCTCGGATTCCATCTCGACGGCGTCGGCGTGGGTCTCGGCGCGCAGGACTTGCTTCTCTGCCACCGTGACGGCGATACGCGGGGCGCAATAAAATCGTGCCGGCTGCGCCCCGGCGGTGCGTAGGATTTGCGAGAGAAGCGGGCGGTTCGGTGCGAGAACGGCGTCGGCCTCGACGTGAAACAGCACCGTTCCCAAAGCCAGCTCTGGACTTAGTCCGCCGGCGAAGCCACAGGTCAAAACCAGTTCCGGCCGGCAGCACGCGATAGCCTCCGTCACGCGACGGCGGCTATTCTCCTGGCCGATGCCGGTGAGGATGATTTGCACGCCGGGCCGCGCGGCGGCCAGCCGACGAAACGGCACAGCCTCCTCTTCCAACGGAAAGCACACCAGCGCGCTCCCCGGCGGCACCCGGCAGGGTGGGAGGGGGCGGGTGGGGTTTGAAATATGAAATTTGAGGCTTTTTCAAAACTGTAGGAGCCGACGTGAGGAGGCTTATTTTTCGGGGATTTCCAAGCCTCCTCACGTCGGCTGCTACAGTTTTGATAGAGCCTCATTTGAAATTTCACTTGATGCCCGCCAACCGGTCGCGCCAAATATGGTACAGAGCCACAGTGGCGCGCACATCCCGCAGGCAATACTCGGCGATGTCGCGGAAGCGGCCTTCCTGCATGAGCGTGGTGACATCCATGCCGGTGATGCCGTGGCTCTTGGGCGATTCAATGCCGAAGGCTTTGCAGTAGAAATCGAGGTTGAACTTGCGCGCCGCGCCGTCGCGTCCGCTGACGCCGTAGAAGGTTAGTTGCTCGGCCAGGTCGCAGTGCGGTTCGGTGGCATAACGGTAGCCCAGCCAGTGCTTGCGGCTGATGGCGACATTCAGCGCGGCGGAGCGCAGGTAGAGAAACGGCACGTCGAAGCCGCGCCCGTTGAAGGTGACAATCTCATCGTAGTGCTTCGCCACGCCCCAGAACGCGGCGAGCAACTCCGCTTCGTCCATGCAGGCCACAAACTTCACCGGGCTGGGATCACCAGCCTCCGGTTCGTGATCATCGGCGGTGAACAGTACCTGGCCACGATCGCTGTCGGCGTTGAGCATGGCGATGCAGACGACCTGCGCCGTGAAAGGATAAAGACTGAACTGCCGGTGCAACTCCGCACGCTTGGCGGCGCGGGCGGATTCGTCCGCCAGCTTGCCCGCTTCGCGGAAGAGATATTCCTGCTGGGCTTCGTCGAACTGCTCCAGCGGCAGGGCGGAAGTCTCAATGTCGAAAACAAGTTTAGCCATAAATGGAAGGTGCGGACTTAGGCGGAAGCGCGATTCACCCTGCCGCTTCCGGCGTGCTGCGCGCCGTACTTGTAGCCGCGGTTTCGGCGGCGGGCCAGCTTTTTATGCGACGGGCAGGCTGTGGGGCTGTGGGGGTGTGTGACCGTTCAGTAACCCAAAGTTGATAAGCAGGCTGGGCGCTCATTTTGTGGTTGCATATTGTAGCTATACAGATACATTGCCGCCATGAAACCAAATCTCGATTCTCTCCTCCAACAACGGCAGGCCCT
>CAINDV010000754.1 GCA_903847485.1 uncultured Verrucomicrobiota bacterium | reverse complement strand
CGCATCAGAGCACTGTGCGGTCACGCTGCGCGGTGGCGCGAACGGCAGTCGGACTACCAGGTTCATGGCCCCAACTCACGTCCAAATTTTGGAGGTGCTCCCTTTCCATGAACCTACCCATGAACCTGTTAGTGGAACAGGCTTCCAGCCGGTTGGGCAGTATGACACCCGAGGCCCTCATCGAGTTGGTACGCGTCGCCTTTCGGGCTGTACCTAGGCCCGCATGCACCCTGGCGGATGCGGCGGTTGCGGAGCAGTGGGGTGATGAACACTATCGCTTTGAGGAGCTTGACCAGCGATGGGAAGACATACCAGACGAGCACCTCATTCTGGATTGCGACCCGTTCTGTTTCTTGCCAACTACGAGCTGGATCTACTATCTTCCCGCCTACATGGTCTTCTGTATTCAGCACGCAACTCCTCCCAGGCCAGACACCAGACGTCACGACACTTAATCTTCATACTGACGGCGGCAGCAAGTCCCGCCTACGCCGCATTTCGTCGGTCTTTGACGCCTGAGCAAAGGCACGCGGTGTCCTCATTTCTCAGCTTCTGGCGTAGCCTGTATCCACTTAAGTTCCGGGAATCGGAGGTTCGGGAGGCAGACATTGTTTTGTGGGATGAGAAGGATGCCCAACCAGACGCTGCACCCAACAGCCGCCCGCCCTCGAAGTTGCCAACCTCACCGGAAACTCAGTCGTCCGCTTCGCTGCGGACGCCTTCCTCCAGCGGCTGTGGGTGAGCTATTCGTTCGACCCGAACTGGCTGGAAGCCTGTTCCACTACGCTGGCACTGCCTCGCCGGTTCATGGCCCCGATGCGCGTTTGCAGAATCGTGGCGGCTACCCCCGAAGGCCGATGCTGGTAACTCTTCCAAGATTGCTGGAAAGAAGGCTTTCCTTTTTGCGTTCCCTAGCCTAGAGCATCCCGCGCCCCGCGTCGGTGAATCGAATCTCGCGCGGGTGTTGCCAAGCGTATCATGGCTGACAAACTCAAATCCGATCCCAATCAACTCGCTCTGCCGGTGTCTGGCCAGGCCGCCGTGCCTGCCGGAACCGGCAAGGCACCGGCGACCGCGATAACTGTCCCGGCGGCGAGCACGCCGCCTCTCACCAGCGATTCGCGGCCGCCCGCTTCCGCCGTAACTAGGAAGGGCGGGAATGGCGAGGGCCGCAGCGAAATCATCGCCGAGGCCGTGCCCGAAAACCTGGCCCACGCGCACCGGCCGTTCGTGCCGGGCGACATTGCGCTACCGCTCCACCGCCGCGTGGACCGCAGTTTTCTCGACTACGCCTCCTATGTCATCCGCGACCGAGCTATCCCGCACCTCTTTGATGGGTTGAAGCCCGTCCAGCGCCGTATCCTTTGGGCCTTGCACCGCACGGACGACGGGCGCTTCACCAAAGTCGCCAACGTCGTCGGCGACACGATGAAGTTCCACCCGCACGGCGATGCTTCCATCGGCGACGCGCTGGTGGTGTTGGCGAACAAGCGCTACCTCATCGAAGGGCAGGGTAACTACGGCAACATCTACACCGGCGACCCGGCGGCCGCGCCGCGTTACATTGAATGCCGTCTCACCGAACTGGCGCGCACCGAGTTGTTCAACGACGAGATCACCGAGTTCGTGCCGAGTTACGACGGGCGCAACAAGGAACCAGTTACCTTCCCCTCCAAGATACCACTTACCTTGATGCTGGGCACCGAGGGCATCGCGGTCGGCCTCTCGGCGCGCATCCTGCCGCATAACTTCCCGGAGTTGCTTCAAGCGCAGATCAACATACTCAAGCAACAGCCATTCAAGTGCCTGCCCGATTTCCTGACCGGCGGACTTATGGACGCCCGCGAATACGCCGATGGCAAGGGCAGCATCAAGGTCCGCGCTAAGATCAAGGTCAAGGACGCGAGCACGGTAGTTATCAAAGAGATACCGCCCACGACCACCACGGAGTCACTCATCGCTTCTATCGAGGACGCCGCGCGCAAAGGCAAACTCAAGGTGAAGTCGGTCAACGATTTCACCTCCGAGAACGTCGAGATCGAAGTGCGCGCCCCTTCGGAGGTGGATGCCGAGAAGCTCGTGGACGCGCTCTATGCCTTCACCGATTGCGAAGTCAGTATCAGCAGCCGCATCATTGTCATCCGCGACCACCGCCCTGTGGAGTTGACTGTCAGCGAAGTCCTCCGCACCAACACCGACCAACTCCTAGACATCCTCAAGCGCGAGTTAGAGCTGAAAGAAAAGCAACTTCAAGACGAACTTCACTACCGCACGCTGGAGCGCATCTTCATCGAGGAGCGAATCTATAAAAAGATCGAGCAGAGTAAGACGAACGAGGCGGTCATCGCCGCAATTTACGAAGGCTTCAAGCCATTCCAGAACCAGCTCGTCCGCGCGCTCGCCGATCCTGACGTCGAGCGCCTGCTGACCGTGCGCATCCGCCGTATCTCACTCTTCGACATCAATAAGCACCGCGAGGAAATGGCGAAGGTGAAGTTGGACCTCGCCCAGACGCGCCAGCAGCTCAAGAACCTTATCAAGTACGCCATCGGCCACCTCGAAGACCTGTTGGCCAAATACACCCCCATCTACCCGCGCCTCACCAAGAGCAGCCGCCACGATGAGATTGACGTGAAGGAAGTCGCCTTCAAGGCGTTCAAGGTGGCTTACGATCGTGAGTCCGGCTATCTCGGATACAAGGTGAGCGGCGAAGAGTTCAGGAACGAGTGTACCAAGTTCGACAAGCTCCTGATGCTTTTCAAGGATGGCCATTACAAGGTCATCGAACTGCCGGAGAAACTCTTCGTCGGCCCGGACCTGGAATACTGCGGCCTTCCCGATCGCGACCAGGTCTTCACGCTGGTCTATTCCGACCGTGACGCCACTTACCTCAAGCGGTTCACCTTCGGCGGCACGATCCTGGACAAGGAGTATTTCTGCGTGCCGGAAGGTGAGAAGTGCAAACTCCTCTTCTTTGAGCCAGGCACCCCGGAGACACTCTACATTCGCTACAAGCCTGCGCCGCACCAGAAGATCAACCAGCAGACGTGCGTGCCCTCCGAAGTCGAAGTCAAAGGCGCTAAGACCCGCGGCCGTCAACTTACGATCAAGGACGTCGGCGCCGTCGCCACCAAGCCGCCGCGCGGCTGGGATCCGGAAGCCGCCACGACGAAGGTGATGTTTGCTTAATTGGGGTGTCCATCTGAGTGCGGTAGGTACAAGATGTGGGGGTGTCGACGCAACCACTGGCGCCCCGCCTCAAAGCTGGGCATGACTATCCGGCCAATGACGCGGAACTG
>CAINDV010000753.1 GCA_903847485.1 uncultured Verrucomicrobiota bacterium | reverse complement strand
GATGGAGACAGGCGCGACGCATGTCCTACGCGGCCGGCCACGTCTCCTGCGTGGTTTTGCCTGTATAGAGACGGCTTAGACTTCCGGTGAGAGTGCTATTCTTTAGTCACCTGATCGGTGTATTCTGCCTCGACCGTATCGAAAAAGAGGCCCTGGAATTGACCCGGACTTAGCTTCGGCAGATCCACTTCAAACTGATGCTTCGCGTCGGGCGTGAGAGACGACACGTCGGCGTACCAACCGGTGAAGGTATTACGCGGGTTGCTTTTGACGATGGCCGTGTAGGCCCGCTTGACGGGGACAGTTTCGCCATCCACCCGTAGCACTGGGTCAGACATCCTTTCGTCGCTAAGTTCCGCAACGTTGATATAGAGCAACAGGCGATCGGAGTTCAACCATACTGCCGCGCGTTCTTCCGGGGAGTAATCCACCGGCCAACTCTGTTTGCGTGCCTCGATCTGTGCCAACACGCGCGCCGGGATGGTCGCCTCGGCTTTGAAAGTTGCCTCCGCAAACTGTGGACCTACTGCGCCAAGTTGCTGCCGCGCGCCGAAGGGAACGCCGGCGAAGCGGACCTTGGCGATCACTTGGGATCCGTCCTGGCGGAAGACGGTTTCGACTCCGTTGACGTTGAGCGCGTTGACGGAGGCATTGGCTGGAAGAGCGACGACTAAGTCCTGCTCAGTGCCCATTTCGCCGCGAACATCAGTTAGTTCGAGGCGTTTGCCACTGAGGATGGCCCGGCCGACGGTGCCGGCCAGCCAAGGCTGCTCGATGGAATCGGGGGCGGGCATAACTTCTAAGACGACCGCTTCGGCACCGGTCATAGGCAGGCGAACCTGGTCCCCGCGGTTCCAGAAGACCTTGCCCGGAGCCGCCAGCAAACGTCCTTTCTGGGCGTCGGGATAAAGTTGCTTGAGAACGAAGCGTTCACCGGTCTTAAGCCCGATGGTCTGGTCGAGAGTAAACTCGGCTGGCAACGTCCGGTAATTGGGATTGAACAGGAAAACGTAGCCTCTTGCTCCTTGGAACGCCGCCCAGCCATCGGCCCGGCCAACTTGCGGAGCGCCTATGATGGGCTTCACATTGCGCAACACGTCAATATTACGCTCCGTCCAATCGAACCAATCGCGGAACCATTGCTGGTCCGTGGATGAAAAGGCTTTGAACTCACGCTCATCCCGGGCTGGAATGTAGTTGACGATAAGATGATACGGCGCGCTGGCAATGCCAGAGATAACAGAGTATTTCCAGCCCAGCAGATCCCAGTCGGCGGGCCGGAACCGGTCGCGGGGGCAAGCTCCCTTGGCGTCGTTTCGCGCCGTCTGATGGGTCATGTAACCAGGCAGAATTTCGACGGGGGCGAAGCATTCCTGGCGATAGTACCAGGAGGAACGACGCTGACGATCAGCGGAGACTCGGCTCCAGTGTAGGTCCGGGAAGGCCGGGAAACTCTCCGGTTGTTCGTCGCTGACCAGCGGATGTGGGTAACTGCCCGCCAACCAAGTCCAGACTCCGAATCCATGATACTGCTGGCGGCCATCCATGGTCACATCGGGAATCTGCCGGCGGAGTTCCTGTAGGATGCGGCGGCAGCCTGCCCATTGAGCATAGCGGCTGCTGGTTGTCTCGTCATAAGCGATCCACCAGTGGTCAAAGGCGAATCCCCCGGCTCCGGTACTCTTTTCGAAATCCACCAGTTTCCCAATCAGCCAATCCTGGAAACTACGCTGGCCCGTGTCCGCTCCGAGATAACCGCCGGGTTGGCCGTTGGGCACCCAACTGGTCCATTCCTTCTTCTGCATGAATGGCAGCGACGGGTATATGTAGGCCAGGAATCGGATGTCTTTGGCCTTGGCGTAATCCACCATCTCTTTCACTGAGGCAGGTAGCTTGTCTTTGGCAGGATCCCATTCGCCTTTACGGACCTTTTGACCCATCGTGAACCACAGCAAGTTCTCCCAGCCCCAGGCATCCCGGTTTTGGTCCAAGGTGGCCTCGACGCTATTGGCCGGGTCGAAGAGAATACGTTGGCCGCCAATCGCGGCGACCTGATCAATGATTCGCTTATACTCGGCCCGTCCCTCCGGCTTGCCGATGTCAATCTGGTAGTCATTGACGCACCAGCCTACCATCACCCGTTCTGGAACAGTTGGATGGTAAGTCAGAAAAGCGCGCGAACACTCCACCGCTGCGTCCACCTCGGCCACGTCTATGCGCGGCCCTTGGACGGGCGTTCCTAACGGAATGAGTTTCCACTCCGGGGTGAGGCGCGCGGGGTAAGTTATTCCCGACGGCGTATAAACGCCAATGCAGACCCGGTCGGAGACAAACGCATTGGTTCGCGGCGGCCAGACCATGTCCGGCGGGTAAGCCAGCGAAACGCGCTCGCCCTGCCGTTTCCATTGGCCGAATGGGTTTTGCAGTGTCACAAAAACCCCATGACCGGGATAGCGCAGAAAGGTGGTCTCGCGCTGGCGCAACTCGTCTTGCGGGGCGGCGGCTAACTGCCCACGGAACAGTTCCAGGCGGCGCACGCGGAAATCCCGCTCCCCGTCGGCAGTCACCTCCACCCGTTTGGTAAGGAAATGCCATTGAGGTTCCAAGTCATAGATAATGCGGGCCGTCCACCGGCCAGACTGCAACCGGTAAGTGCGGCTGGTCGCCGTGCTGGATTCCAGCGTCGGCTTTTGGAACTCCGTGTCCAGAACCTCATCCCCCAGAAACAACACGGTGTCCTCGCGGGCAAAGCCAAGCGTCTTCTGCGCAGTGAGATTGTGGATGGCAGTCAGACCTTGGTCGCCGAAGTCAGCGCGGATAAGCGCATTCTGGAGGACCTCGGCAGCCTGAGTGGCAACGGTGCCCCCTAAGGACAGGGCACCGGTTAAAACCAGCATTTTGATAGGGCGAAAGTTAATCATAGCGCGATCAATGTGTTGTGTTGGTTGAGAGATAGCAATGATAAACGGCAGCATTCTCTCAGCCCGTACCCAAGACTCAAGCTCGGGGAACAACGGAGCAATCTCAAGCCGGCCTGTGTTGCGAGTCCTCGACCTCGCTCGACTGATAGCGAGATCAACCCTTGGCAGGGCGATAAAGCATCTTACTATCGTCGGCCTGACGCGGCAGGCCGCCGATGGCGTCGTCGAAGGAGACGCTCATATTGGGTAGACCGTCGCCCCGAGGTTCAGCGCCAGGTTGTCGTCCTTGCCCAGCTCGTCATTGTTAGCCTCCGAGCTTCAGGCGAAACCCCAGATCCGGTAGGGCGAGGTTCCTGCCAAGCTGGCGTTGGTCGCGCGATTTGGAGGCTCCACGGGAGCGTCGCCCCACCGGCACCGGGGTTTTGAAATCTCCTCATCGGAAAGAAGTCTTCTCGTTTGGGATTCCAGAGCCTCGACTGCCTCCTGGTGGCGCAGCGACTGTCTTGGTTGATAATTGACAGTTCCCTGTCAATTTTAGCCTAGACGGCCAAGGGATTTGGCGTAATCTTATGGTCGTTATGAAATCCCTGATCGTCCGCCTGTGTGTGACCGCCTTGCTCTCGGCTCTTTTCTGCGGTTGTGCCAAGAGCTCGACTGGGGCAGCCGTTGATCCCAAAGCATTTGATACCGCTCCACCGGAGGTCAAACAGTTTTGGGACCAGGCCTTGGCAGCTTCCGCCCAGAAGGATCCTGGCTCGGCCATTTCCATGCTTCGGGTATTGAGCCGGCAGAACATCTCCACGGAGCAGCGGAAGTCGGTGCATGACGCCATTGTCGTCTATGAGGCGAAGCTCAAGGAAGACGCGAAACGAGGTGACCCAGAGGCGCGCAAGGCGATGGAGACCCTCGGCTATGGAACCGTCACTCCCGACCGATGACAGCACCATGCCACACAGCACTTAAGAAAGGAAAACACGTTATGACTACTCGACAGACGAAATCTCTCACTAGAAAGCACATTCCCTCTGCCGCGGCGGGCCGTGGCTTCACGCTTATCGAGTTACTGGTCGTGATTGCCATCATTGCCATTCTTGCCGGACTCCTGTTGCCGGCCCTGAGCCGGGCCAAGGCCAAGGCCAAACGCGTTCAGTGTATGAACAATGTCAAACAGTTCGGGCTGGCAATTCAGATGTATGCCAATGATAGCAAAGACAAATTGCCCCAGATGACGAGTGGCAACTGGGCTTGGGATATACCGTGGAACGTGGCTAACTTGATGGTGAGCAGCGGCACTCAGCGCAATGTCATGTACGATCCGGCTTTTCCTGAGCAGAATAACGACACGCTGTGGAGTTTTGTGCCGAATGAATTCCGCGTCATCGGGTATGCCATGACCTTTCCCGGCACTGCCTCGGTGATGCCCACCAATCAGAATCCGACCATGATTTCGCAGCCCATCACCTCTAGCGGAGTCAACTATCCAGCGCCCTCGCCCTCGGAGAGGCCTTTGTTGGCTTGTGCCACACTCTCGGATAACAACAACGTGGCCAATCGAAACGCCAACAATTACAGCACCATCTATGGCGGATGGGCTAAACCGCATCGTTCCCCGCATCTTAACGGCAAGCTCCCTTCCGGCGGAAACGTCGGCATGATTGATGGCAGCGCCCGCTGGGTTAAGTTCCCGGCCATGATCCCGCGTACCAGTAACGGCCCGTATTTCTGGTGGTAAACTCCCCCTGACTAACTTGGCCAGATGAGGCGCGGCCGAGAGTTGGTGCCGCGCGCTAGTGGAGTCGGGCTGACGGTGCGCGCAGCGCAAAGGTCGCGTTAAGAATGGAGGGGGCTTGGTGGCTTCGTGGTGTCGTCGGCTCGTTTCGGCGCGATTGGCTGTTGCCTTGACTTTGGTGGGCGCACGGTTGTCCGTCGTGCTCTCCGCGAACGTGGATAACATGCGCCCGATCTCACCGGAGTTTCGCCGCCGCCTGAAGCTTAGTCCCTGTTAGCAGCAACGCCCGATGGTCGGCCAATGGCCGACTGTCGGCTCGGAAAAGGTATCGGTTTGCGCCTTGCCTTGGCAATTTCGCCGTCGCTGAGTCGTGCCATGAGTTCAGGGAGCGGCCGGCGCCACGCTGCGCTTGATTGGAGATGCCAGATTTCAGATCACGGGTGCCGGAGGTGCTGAGCTGGGAGGAAGTGCGGCGGGAGAAGGATTAAGGATGAAGGATGAAGCGGGACTGGGTGGCTGACGGCGATGACTCGGTCGGAAAACTGGCGGCTGCTCGTGGGGCTGCCCTGGCCGTTCCTGCCGGGCACCACAGCGAAGCTCTACGCGCAACTCGGCCTGCCGGGGGAGCCGGGACAGTTCGCGGCTTATGCCTGGGTTGGATTGGTGGCCGGCCACGCGATTGGCGGAGTGGCGGCGAGACCGAACGCCAACGGCGTTCCATCCCTCAGCCCAGGGCTGGCGCGTGCGCCTGCCCAGGGTGGATGACCCCAAACCCGCCAACCCTGAAAAGGTTGTAGCCCGGTGTGGCACCGCCCGGATGCAACCCCTTCAGGGCTGCCACTGGTTTCCATCGTCCACCCAGGGTAGCGCCGACGGCGCAACCCTGGGCTGAGGGATTGGAACGCCGTTGGCGTTCCTCGGCAGGGTGTGGTGGACCGGAGATTTGAGCTGACGCCGATAGACGACGCCGATAGACGACACTGAACGGGCGGAAAGCGGGGCCGGGGCCGGTCTTAGCAGTATTCGGCGTGTCCTGGCAAGGAGGCGGGAAAACGGCTTGACTGGCGGAGAATGTCAGACAATTGTGTCAGCGTGAGAACGATAACGAAACGCGAATTGAACCGCAATCCGGCTCTGGTATCCGACATCAAACCTGGTGAATCGGTGGAAATCACCGACCGGCAGGGAGCCTTGACCTTGAAACGGGAAAAGAAAGTCCGGCTTTCCGTGGCCGACATGGAAGCGCAAACGGCAGCCCTGAAGGAGCTTTGCCCGCCAATGGATACGCAAGCGTTCTTGCGGGAGGGGGAGGAGTGAGAATCTACGCCGATAGCTCTTTGCTGGTCTCCCGGCTTTACCCTGGCGACACTCACCATGCGGACGCCCTGGCCTGCTTCCGCAAATACGCCAGCGCCACTTGGATCACGAGTGCATGGAGCGAATTGGAGACGGTGAACAGCTTGCGCCAGTTGTGCCTCCGCCAGCCGGGACCGGCGATGCAAGTGCCGGAGGCGTTGCGCCGGTTGTTTCGGCACTGGCACGAGCACGGGCCTTTTGAGCGCGCCGCAATCTCTCTGGACGAAGGCTTGCGCGAATGCGGTCAGTTGAGTGCGGCACACGCCACCACGTTGCGAATGCGCTCCGCCGATGTTTTGCACGTCGCCCTTTTGGAACAAATCAACCCCGACCTCTTCGCCACCCGTGACCGGGAGCAATACGACTTGGCCGTGAAAAGAGCCTTCCGGTCAGAACTTGTCCCGTAGCTGTCGTCCAAAGGTGCGGCGGCCGGTTGCGGGTTGAGTTACTGACAACTTGGTGGCCGGCCACACGATGGGCGAACCGGCAGCGCTGTTTCCGCGCAAGCAGCAGCCGGTGGGAAAGCCCGGAAGGGCGATAGAAAATAGTCCAGCGTTTCAACGCTGGGATCGCTTTCCGGTGGCTCAAGTCCCGCCAGGGACGGCAGAACGGCGGCTGGGCGGTGGGGATTTCTGTCGTCCCTGACGGGACTGGTTTTGTTCGCGCGTTCCGCACCCAGCGTTGAAACGCTGGGCTATTTTCTGTCGCCCTGCCGGGCTGCCGGCGCTCACCCATGGTAGCGCCTGCGGCGCTACTCTGGACTGAGGGATTGGAACGCTGTTGGCGTTCCCCGCCTAGTCATTACGGTGAATTGCATTGGACGTGAGCCGAAAGCCAATTGTCGTCTCGATAATCTTCTCTTGGAGACGGGCTACATTGTCGCTCTTTTGAACAGGCAAATCGAGAGTTTTGGCAAGTTGGACGAGCTGACTACGCTTTAGATCAGCATCGGCGATGAGTTTCTGAGCCATGTCGCGTGACCCTGCGGCCTTCAGGCTGGCAATCAGTCCGTTGAAGTCCAGTTGTTCATCTGCCGCTTCGACGAGATGGCTTGATGCTGCGTCCTCTGTGGTCAAGATAAGGCACCGACGCCCTGCCACAACGGCGGCAATCTCGTCGTCGGTCAGGCGCTCAGCAGCCTTGGCGAGATGCTTTAGGAGTGCGGGGAGCGGACTCGGCTTCTTGGTCATGGGGTCCGTGCGCTAAGTTTGTTGAGGAACTCATCTGCAAATTCCTCAAGCTCACGAATTACGTTGCGGTGGGTATCGTTAGTGGCGTCCAGCAACACGACAGGCACGCCATATTGAGGCGCATCCGCATAAATGGTTTTGTTCTCTCGGAGCTTGGTTTCGAACACCGGAAGGCCTAACTGCTCGGTTTGCCGTATGAAGGGCCGGAGCGCACCAATCGCGTCGCCCAAACGGACATCAATCATGGTGAAGACGACACCAACAATCTTTGGGTCAATGGGGGCGACGACCGGAGAACCGTGCGAGGCGGCAAAATCGTTATACTCAGTGACCAGCGTGCCAACGCTTTTCCGCAGGTAGTCAATGCCCAGCGTTGAGAGGTAATCAGGTTTGGCGGGAATCAAAATGCCCTCACTTGCTACGAGGGCGTTCTTCGTGGCGATGTTGAAGTTCGGAGGGCAGTCAATGAGAATGAGGTCGTATCTGCTAGGGTCAATGCTGCGGAGGCCGTCTGCCAACCGACGATGCACCTTGAGATAATTGGACTTAGCTTGTGTGAGCGTAGCTCCGCCAAGCTGGGTAGCCAACTCAAGGTCAACATTGATGAGGCCGAGGTGCGAAGCGACTAAATCGAGCTTGCCCTGTGTGCCACTCGTACGAAGGGCGGCTGTGACCCTCGGCGGTGTGAAGATAAGGTCGGAAATCGGGACTGGCTGTGACTCGGAAATGGAGTCGAACCATGCCTTGATAGTCTTGCGCTCGGCATAATCCTGCTGCCACTCTTCTGGCTTTACGAATGAAAACGTGAGACTCGCCTGCGGGTCCATGTCGAGCAGGAGTACGCGTTGGCCCTTCCATGCGAGTTCCGCAGCGAGGTTGGCCGTCACGGAGGTCTTGCCGACCCCACCTTTGTAGTTGATTACAGAAATGATTTTCATTGCTATAGGTCCTCGGGTGTAGCGTTTAGACAGCCTCTTTCTATTGTCCCGAAAGAAGCTTCTGCTTCGCCTTAATGAACTCCTCTTCCGTCAAAACCCCTTCGTCCTTGAGAGCCTTCAGTTTCTGAAACTCGGTATAGAGGTCTTTCTGCCCGGAAGTCTTTATCTCCGATTTAACGGTCGAGTCCGTTTCAATTCTTACCGTCGGACGCTGAGTGCTATTGAAGTCTCCTACGCGGCCAAAAGACTCAACCTTTCCGTTCACAAGCCGAACATAGTATGGTGTCGTCAAACCGTAGTATGCAGCCGTAGATGTCTCTGACAGCGCAAAGTTAAGGTATTCCCATCCCTCACCTTGGGCACTTGTGCTCGTCGGCTTTCCCATGACTTGGATGACTTCGTCTTTGGTCATCCCAACTTTGACTGAGCTGATCTTGGAGGCAGTCGCACACCCAGTCAGAGCGATGACAGCGATCAATAGCAAGGAGGCAGGCGTTTTCATATGCATAACTAGTTTGGTTAAAGTCAATCCGTGTGAGCGGGCATTGGAGTCGAAAAACTGATTGCAGGCAAGCGGTTTTGATTCGCGGGTCCGCGCTACAACTGCTCCGGGTGCGTGAGCAAGTCGGCGACGCGGTTGAGGAGGCGGCCAGCGGCACCGCCGTCGAGGACGCGGTGGTCGAAGCTGAGGGTGAGGTTCGCTTCCAGGATGGGCACGAAGGTCTGCTTTTGTTCGTCCCAGCCGGGCACTTTGCGGCCCGCGCCCAGGCCGAGCACGAGGGTTTGCTCGGGCAGCGGGATCGGTGTGGCGAGCATGAGGCCGAAGGTGCCGTAGTTCGTCACGGTGGCGATGCTGTCGCCGGTGGCTTCGGCGGGGATTTTGCGCTCGCGGGCAAGCTCGACAAGGTCGGCGTAGGGTTGGATGAGGTCTTTGAGCGGTTTGCGGTCGGCGTGGCGGATGACGGGCACGAGCACGCCGTCGTGGGCTTCGACGGCGAAGGCGATGTCAATGGCGGAGGGGTGGACGATTTGGTTGCCGATGAGGCGTCCGCCCGGGGCGCTGTTTTCCGCCAGGCCCATCGCGAGGGCGCGGAGGGCGTAGAGCGCCGGGCCGGGTTTGTGGACAAAGGTTTTGCGGTGCGCCAACAGCGGGTCCAGGCAGAACGGCAGGGAAACCATGGCGATGGGGCGCGTCCAACTCCGGCGCATGGCGTCGGCGACGGCGACGCGCATGGTGGAGGCTTTGGTGAGTTTCTGCTGTTCCAGGCTGGCGATGAAGTGCTCGAGGTCTTCGACCGTGACGCGGCCAGCGGCGCCGCTGCCGGCGATGCCGGAGAGGTCGGAGGCGCGGAGGCCGAGTTCGTTGAGCCGGGCTTTCATGCGGGGGGACATGTAGCTGGCGCCGGCGCTGTTGGCGGGGACGGGGAGGCCGCGGACGGTGGGTTGGACGCCTTTGCGGGGGCCGGCTTCGGCTTGCTTGACGGCGGCGGCTTCGGCTTCGCGGGTGGCCTCACCGGCGGGGGAAACATCGAGGCCGATGCGGTGGGCTTCTTCGCGGGTGACTTCCAGGTAGCCGAGCACGGTGCCGACGGGGTAGCTTTCGCCGACGAGGGCGGTGAGGTTTTCGACGCGGCCAGCGCAGGGGGAAGCCACGTTCATCGTCGCCTTGTTGGTTTCGACTTCGATGAGGTCCTGGTCGGCTTTGACGAGGTCGCCGGGCTGGACGTGGAGGCTGGTAATGGCTGCTTCGGCGATGGATTCGCCGAGTTGGGGCATGATGATGGGGATCTGCGGCATAGGAATCAGAGGCGAAGCAGTTGCCGCACGGCGCTGGCGATGCTGCCGGCGGTGGGGCGGTGGGCGGCCCAGAGGTTCGGGTGGAAGGGGACGGGGGTGTCTTTGGCGTTGAGGCGCATGGGCGGAGCGTCCAGCAGGCCGAAGCCTTCGCTGGCGACGCGGGCAATGACTTCGGCGGTGACGCCGCCCCAGGGCCATTCTTCGCCGACGCAGAGCAGCCGACCGGTGCGGGCAACGGAGGCCATGACGGTGTCGGTGTCCAGAGGCTTCACGGAGCGGAGGTCAACGACTTCAATCTCGATGGATTCGGTGGCGAGTTCCTCGGCGACGGCCAGGGCTTCGTGAACCATCGCGCTGTAGGTGACGATGGTGAGGTCGCGGCCTTCGCGGGCGAGGCGAGCTTTGCCGATGGGCAGGGCTTCGGTGGGAAGGGCGTCGGCTTTGAGGTGGTAGTAAAGGTATTTGTGCTCGCAGAAAATCACCGGGTCGTCGAGCGCCACAGCTTCAAGCAACATGCTGTAAGCGTCTTCCACTGTGGCGGGCGTCAGAACGATCAAGCCGGGGAAGTGGGCGTAAACCGAGTCGAGGCAGACGCTGTGGAACGGGCCGCTGCCAGCCGTGCCGCCGGAGGGCAGGCGGATGACCAGCGGGCAGGGCACCTGGGTGCGCCAGAACAGCGTGGCGGCTTGGTTGACGATCTGGCTGAAACCTGTCACCGAGAAGTCGGCGAACTGCATTTCCACGATGGGGCGCAGACCCTCGATGGCGGCACCGACGGCCAGGCCGATGATGGCGTCCTCGCTGATGGGGGCATCCAGGACGCGTCCGGGGAATTGCTTCGCGAGGTTCTTGGTGGCCTTGAACGCGCCGCCGAAGGCACCGACGTCCTGCCCGTAGATGAACACGCGCGGGTCTTCCGCCAGGAGCCGCGCCTGGGCTTCGCGAATGGCTTCGAGATAGGTCAGGCTCATGGCAGGTCCAGCACGCCGCGCACGTCCGCCGGGGCGACCGGGTCGGAATGGGTTTCCAAGAGGTGCCGCGCGGCAATCGCGCACCAGTCGTGGGTGAAAGGGTCGGGCGCTGGTTCGCGCTGGGCGGTGGCGATGGCTTCCTCAATCTGCTGCGTGGCTTCGCGGCGCCAGGCTTCCACGTCCGCCGGCTTGGCCCAGCCTTCGCGGAGCAGGTGGTCTTCGGCCACCTTCAGGCAGTCACGGCCGACGGGCGATTGTTTGAGGCTTGGGTCAATGTAACTGGCGTCGTCGTGCTCGCCGTGACCGCACATGCGCAACAGGGTGCCGACGATGATCTGCGGGCCGCCGCCGTCGCGAGCTTCCTGGATGGCCGCGGCGGTTACCGTCAGGCAGGCGGCGAGATCGGTGCCGTCCACTTTGTGTGCGCGGACGCCATAGCCGATCGCTTTGTCGGCAAGGTCGTGGCAGCCTAGTTCGCGAGTGTTCGGCGTGGAATAGGCGAATTGGTTGTTGGCGATCATGACTACCAGCGGCAACCGCTCCACGGAAGCCTGGTTCATCGCCTCGTGAAACGCGCCGGTGGACGTGCCGCCGTCGCCGATGGACGCCAACCCGACCACGCCGGACTGGCCTTTCATCCGCCGGGCGAACAACATGCCGTTGACGACCGAGATCATCGCGCCCAAGTGGCTGATCATGGGCAGCAATCCCTCCCGCGGGTGACCGCGATGAATGTTTCCGTCGCGACCGCGCATCGGGCCGAGTGTCGAGCCGAGGTAAGTGCGCGCCGCGTCCAGCAGAGATTCGCCGAAGGCGTAGCGTCCGGCGGCGTCCCGCACGAGGGGGGCATAGACATCTCCGGGACGCAAAAGGAGCGCCCCGGCCGCGCTGTAGGCCTCCTGGCCCCGGCCCAGGAAGCACCCGCCGTAGATCTTGCCGGTGCGGTAGAGGCCGGCGAACTTGTCGTCCAGCATACGCGCCAGCAGCATCACGCGAAATGCCCTGACGAAAAGCTCTGCGAAGGATTGGGCTTCACCCGCAAACGGGCGGTTTAGCGCGGCCTTAACCATGCCGAAAGACTACCCGCCGCCCGCCGCCCAAAGCAATGTTTCTTTAGCGCAGGAATCGCGACCGAGTTTGGCCTCCCAGTTTCAAGCTTGACCAGTGAAGAAGAAGCCGCTAGTAATCAGGGCGTTAGGCAACTGTAAACCTTTAACCAAGAGTTCGAACATGACTTTGACCAAACGTAATCTGGTAATGCGCATCAGCAGCGAAACCGGGCTGGCGCAGCAAGAAATTCACAGGATCATTCAGAAAACGCTCGATCACATAGCCGGGGCGCTGGCCACCGGTGACAAAGTAGAGTTACGCAAGTTCGGGGTGTTTGGCATCGCGATCCGGAAGCCGCGCGTGGGGCGCAATCCCAAGCAACCGCAGGCCGATGTCGCCATCCCGCTGCGGGCGGTGGTCAAATTTAAGGCCAGCAAGGAGTTGAAGCTGGGCGTCGCCCGGCTGCCCGCCAAGAAAATCCTCGCCCAGCAAGTGGCCAAAAGGCGGACCCGGAAAAAGGCGGTTTGAAGGCGGCTTCCGAAAAGATGCCTTCGCCGCGAGCGGCTAGCTAAACGCAGGTGGGCCTATCCGGCAACGCCACCTTCCGCGACGGCAGGCATAGCGCCCGCGTGGCTGAGGTGGCACTGCGCAGATCTGCCCGGACGCCGATGCCCCAATTCTCCGCTCTGGCCTAGTGCCGGGTTCGGGATAAACTGTCACCGATGATTCCAGTTCGCTCCCCCACCCGACCGCTGTTGGCGCTGCTGGCGGCGCTGTGCGTCGCCCTGTCGGCCCGGCCGGCGGCGGGCGCGGGCGCGGCGGAGAATCGCGCCTTTACCAATGCGCTGAAATCCGTCGAGGGCAAGTGGTGGGACAGCGCCGACCGCGAACTCGCGGCCTTTCTCCAAGCATATCCGAAGTCCGAACGGCACGCCGAGGCGGTGCTCTTGCAGGCGCAGACGCGCTGTCAAATGCAGCAGCCGGCCGGCGCGGTCGAGTTGCTGGTGACCAACCTGGCCGCGGCCGGCGGGTTGGCCGACGAGTACCAATTCTGGATCGGCGAGGCGGAGTTTTTCGCTTCCAACTACCTCGCCGCCGCCACCGCCTACGCTCGCGTCGTCCAGCAGTTTCCCGGTTCCACCCGCCGGGCCGACGCGGTCTTCGGCGAGGCGCGGGCCTTTGCGCGGCTTGGGGACTGGCCCCAGGTCGCGACTTTGCTGGGCACGCCCGACAGCGCGTTTCAGCAGACTGCCAGCGCCCAACCCGCCAGTCCGCTGGCGCTGGACGGCTGGTTGCTGCTGGCCGAGGCGCAGGTGGAACAACGCCAGTCCACCAACGCCAAAGCCACGCTCGCTCTGCTCGCCGCGCACCCGCTCGTGCCACGCCGTGCCTGGCTGCGACAATTCATCCTCTGCCGCGCGGACTTGGGCGAAAGCAAAATTTCCGAGGCTTTCACGGGCGCGACCAATCTGGTGTCCCTGGCCGCCGCCGCCGCGCAACGCGACCTGGTTGCCGAGAGCTGCGACTTCACGGCCGGCCTGTTGGCGGAGTTGAACCGCACTACCGAAGCCATCGCGCTACTGGAGCAAAACCTCGGCTCCAACGCACCGCCCGCGGTGCGCCAGGCGTCGCTGTTTCGCATGGTGAAGTTGCTGGGTGACGCCGGACAACTCGACGCCGCTGGTCAGCGGATGGAAGCGTTCCTCCGCCAGAATCCCGAGGCGTCCGCCGCGCCCGCCGTCCTGCTCGCGTTGGGGGAGTTGAACTTGCGCCGCCACCTGGCCGCCAGCGGGACCAACGCCGCCGCCGCCGGCCTGGTTGCCACCACGAATGTCCTGGCGAGTGCCCTGGCGCAATTCGACACCGTGCTGACCAATCAGACTGCCGTCGCGCTGCGCGGCCAGGCGCAGTGGTTGCGCGGTTGGGCGCTGGCCTGGGCGGGCCGGAGCGCCGAGAGCGGGGCGGCCTTCTCTGCTGCCGCGCAGGCACTGCCGTTCTCAGAGAACCAGGCGGTGGCGCGGTTCAAGGTGGGCGACGCCGCGTTTCAGCAGCGTGATTTCAAAACTGCGCTGACCAACTACGCTCTCGTTGCCGAGGCCTACACGGCACTGCCAGCCGTGACTCGACGGCTAGTCGAACCGGCGCTCTACCAGCTTTTGCGCACCAGCCTGGCAACGGAAGATCGCGAAGCGGCCGCGCAGGCGCTGAAGCGTTTGCTGGCCGAATACCCGGCCAGTGCCGCCGTGCAAGACGGAATGTTGCTCCTGGGCGAACGCGTCGCCCGGGACGGCAATCCCGAGGCTGCCCGCGAGCTTTTCACAGAGTTTCTGCGCCAATACCCAGAGTCCATCCTCACGCCGCAGGCCCAGTTCGCCATCGCACGGACCTGGGAACAGGCCGGGAAATGGGACGCGGCTATCGGCGCTTATGAAACATGGGCCGCCACATTTCCGGCTCACCCGCAACTCCCCGCGGCGGAATACGGTCGCGCCTGGAACCACTACCAGGCCGGTCGCGAAACCAACGCCTTCGCCCTGTTCACCAACCTCGTGGCCCGTTTCCCGAAGCATCCTGCCGCGGCGCAAGCGCAATACTGGATCGGCGATTACCACTTCCGCCTCGGCGATTACACCGGCGCGGAGAGCGACTACCAGTTGCTTTTCAAAACCTGGCCGGGCACCGAACTCGCCCGCCAGGCGCAAATGATGGCCGGCCGTGCGGCGATGGCCCGGCTCGGCTTTGGCGAGGCGCTGGATTATTTTACCATGATCCTCAACGACTCCAACTCCCCGCCCGCGCTGGTGGCGGAGGCGTTCTTCGCGTACGGCGATGCCACCGCCCAGCGCGAGTCCGCGGACACCAACGCGCCCCTGGCCAACGTCGCCAAGGCCATCAGCGCCTTCCTGAAGTTTCAGCAGCCGCCTTACCACACCAACCCGCTCGCCGTGCTGGCTCAGGGGCGCATCGGCGACTGTCTGCTCCAATTGGCCAGCGCCGACCCTAACCAATACACCAACGCCGCCCAAGCCTACCAGAAAGTCATGGACGACCCGCGCGCCAGCGTCGCCGCGCGCGGCCAGGCCGAGGTCGGCTTGGGGCTGGCGCTGGATAAACAGGCGCAACTGAAGAAAGCCCCCGGTGAATCCGCCGCCGCGCGGAAGCTGGCCCTGGAACATTTTCTCCGGGTCGCCGACGAAAAGAACTTGCGCGACGGCGAAACGGCGGAGCCTTTTTGGGTCAAGAAAGCCGCGCTTGAAGTGGGACGGCTCGCGGAAGATCTCCAGCTCTGGGATCAGGCGGCGCTGTTTTATGAGCGCTTGTCCCAGCGCCTGCCGGCCCTCAAACCCACGTTCGAAACCCGGCTGCTCAAGGCCCGGCAGCAGGCGGCGGTGCCGCGCTGAGCCGTCGCCGGTCGTTCCGCGGCTCCCACTGCATGAAGCCCGGAAACAGGAGGGGAACGAATTAGGAAATCAGGAAAGGAAAGCGGAGCGCGAAATGGAACTGGCGAACCTCCCCTTCCTTTCCTGATTTTCTAATTTCACATCCTCATGCCGCCAGTTGGATTCGGGATTGCACCCCGTCCGGCACCTGCTTTAATCCCTCTGCAAACAAAACGCCGATCATGGATCCGACCGATCTGGCCTGCTCGCCTGCGCAACTGAGCGAACGTCAGCGCAACGCCCTCATCAGCCTCCTGGCTGACGATGATGCGACGATCTCGCATTCGGTGCGCGACCAGCTCGTCGCCTGTGGCCCGGTCGCCCGCGACTGGCTGCGGCCGCATCTGCTGAGCAACGATCCCGTGTTGCGTCGGCACGCCCGCGAAGTCATGCAGCATTTCGGCCGGCAGACCGCCGACAATCGCTTCGTGGCCTTTTGCCTCAAGCACGGCGAAGTCCTCGACCTGGAGCAAGGCGCGTGGCTGCTGGCGCAAACCCAGTTCCCCGACGCCTACGCCGAAGCCTACGCCGCGCTGCTCGACGATTTCGCCGCCGAGCTCCGCCCACGCTTGGCCATGGCGCGTGGCCCGCAGGCCATGTTGAATGCCATCAACAAATTCCTCTACACCGAACTGGGCTTCGCCGGCAACCAGTCCAACTACTACGACCCCGACAACAGCTACCTAAACCGCGTCCTGGACCGTCGCCTCGGCATTCCCATCAGCCTTTGCCTGGTCTATCTCTTCCTTGCCCGCCGCCTGCAACTGCCGGTCACGGGCATCGGGTTGCCCGGCCATTTCATCTGCCGCTTCCAGACCAGCACCGAGGAGATCTACATAGACTGCTTCAACCGCGGACGCCTCATGACCCGGGCCGACTGCGTCCATTCTCTGCTGAACGGCAACTACGACCTGCAAAGCGAATACCTCCAACCGCTCGCCCCTCGCCGCATCCTCATGCGCCTGTGCGGCAACCTTCACCGCATCTATTACCACCTCCAGCGCGGCGACGACATCACCCGGCTCCAACGCTACCTCGTGGCGCTGGCACGGTGATTTGGCTCGCCCGCCCCGAGAAACACCGCCAAAACTAGTGGGGCCGCCGCCCTCGGCTGCCTAGTCCTGCGACCGCCCCGGGCGCAGGATGGTCCGGTGGCAGGTCGCCCCAAGTCCTTCCCAGCGCCAGTTCTGCCGGTGCCCACCCGCGCCACGCCCGGACAATCCCCTTGCGCCAGCCAGCGCGTTTTCCTACGCTCCCAGCCGTGATCGCCAGACCGACAATTCCCACGACGACCCGTTAGCGCCCGCGGAAATACCGTGGACGCCAACGCCTCCGACCGCCGGTCCGGGGCGTTTTTGTTTGGCCAAAGCCACCCGATAACAACACCAACACCACCAAGCCATGCGCTACCTGATGAAGCAAAAGCTCTTTTGTTTTGGCGACGACTTCGCAATCAAGAACGAGGCCGGCGAAGACGCCTTCTTCGTGGATGGCAAGGCTTTCAGCTTTGGCGACAAGCTCTCCTTCCAGGACATGGCCGGCAACGAACTGGCCTTCATCCGCCAGAAACTCCTCGCCTGGGGGCCGACTTACGAAATCCACCGCGACGGCGAACTGGCCGCTGTGGTGAAGAAGCAATTGTTCACGCTCTTCTGCTGCAAATTCACCGTGGACGTGCCCGGCCCTGACGACCTCGAAGCCAAAGGCAGCTTCCTCGACCAAGAATACTCTTTCACCCGTGGCAGCCAGACCGTCGCCGAAGTCTCCAAGCGCTGGTTCTCATGGTCTGACACTTACGGCGTGGACATCGCCGACGGCGAAGACGATGTGCTCATCCTCGCCAGCACCGTCGTCATTGACATGGTCTGCCACGACGAGCACCAACGCCGTTGATAAGACATTGAACAACCAAGAAACAAAGAAACAAAGCCCGATGCAGAAGCCATTCCTCTTCTTCGTTCCTTTGTTCCTTTGTTGTTAACCCCCTATGCAAAACGAAATCCAGCAGCCAAATCCGCAGCCCGACCGCAAGACGCTCGACCAACGCAACGCCATGACCGACCTGGAGCGGCTCCGCCACTCCTGCGCCCACGTCACGGCCACCGCTATACTGCGCCTGTGGCCCGACGCCCAGTTCGCCTACGGCCCGCCCGTCGAGAACGGCTACTACTACGACCTCGAATGCTCCCACCGCATCTCGCCGGAGGATTTCCCAGCCATCGAGGCCGAGATGAAGAAGGAGATCAAGGCCAACAACGTCTTCGAGCGCATCGTCGTGGACCGCGCCCAAGCCATCGCCGACGCCCAGAGCGGACGCCTCGGCGGACTGGCGGAGCGCCCCGGCAACGCCAGCAAGTTCAAGCTCGACCTGCTCAACCAGATTCCCGAAGGCGAGCCCATCTCCTACTTCAAGAACGGCGACTTCATTGACCTCTGCGCCGGGCCACACGTCATGCGCACCGGCAACATCGGCGCGT
>CAINDV010000752.1 GCA_903847485.1 uncultured Verrucomicrobiota bacterium | reverse complement strand
GTTCCACGACGAAACCCTGCCGCAGGAAGGCGCCAAGACCGCGCACTTCTGCTCCATGTGCGGCCCGCACTTCTGCTCGATGAAGATCACTGAAGACGTCCGCCAATACGCCGCCGAACAAGGCCTCGCCGAGGAAGAGGCATTGAAGAAGGGAATGGAAGAAAAGTCCCGCGAGTTCACAGAAAAGGGCAGCGAGCTTTACGCGAAATCGCAGGTCTGACACAATTGTCACCATGTCGCCTTACAAAGACTTTACTGCGCGTCTGAAGCTGCTCATCGGCAAGAATCCGCACCTTATCACGACAACGCTAAGCAATATTTTCACGATGCGGTTGATCGGGAACAAGACGCATGGCGACCTGGCTGAGATCGCGATTGCCGAGTTCATCAACCAGTTCATGTATGACTTCAAGTCAGTGCATGTCGGCAAAGACCTCTACCGCGCAAAGGAGCGCGAGGAGGACATCAAGATCATCAACGAAATCACGAGGGTGGAGTTTCCCGTTAGTCTGAAGGCATACGGAGACGGGCCGCTTCAGCTTTCCACCGACAAGCACTTCCAGATGTTCCCAAAACTCAAGACGATGGGGACGCTGATTGAGGGCAACGCGCTCACACAGGTTTGGGCCGATCCTGTTTTCGCCGAGTTTGGCAGCCTGAATGTCTTGCCGCTCATCTACGACGAGAAGAAACAGCGCTGTAACATCCTCGTCTTTGACTCCGAGACTGCCAGAAAGCGCGTAGCGCGCATCGCCTTGGAAGAATCAGGATACGGACGCAAGCATCCCGTCTTTCGCTTCCGCGACGGCGATGGCGACTACGTTTGCGAAGTGCGTTACGGGAGTGGGACGGCCAACGCTTTGCAGCGTGGCCTTTGGACGCATACAAAAAACGGTTTTAAGTATTTCGAGAGCGCCACCAACGGCTGGATTGATTATTCGCACAATCACATCCTCGTGAAGCTGTTCTCTCACGCTCTTATCGCGACGAGCAAAGGCCACGAGGCGGCCTTGGAAATACTTAAACAGGACATCGAGCAGCAGAAACACAAGTCGCAACTCGGATGAGCATGCAAACACTGAACTTGTTTGCCGACGTCGTCGTTGATGCGCCGCGCACGGAGGGCATAAAATACGCCGGCTCGAAGCTCAAACTGCTCCCCCACATTCTGCAACTTGTTCAAAAAGTGAAGCCGCGCACCGTGCTCGACGGCTTTTCTGGCACAACGCGCGTTTCTCAAGCGCTGGCTCAAGTTGGTTATCGAGTGATCGCAAACGATCTCTCCGCATGGTCGGAGGTTTTCGGAAAATGTTATTTGCTAAATGAGCATTCTGCCGAGCACTACCAACCGATAATTGACCATCTCAATTCCCTGCCTGGACGAGACGGTTGGTTCACTGAAAACTACGGCGGTGAAACCAACAGCGGTTGCTCCATCAGCCAAGATGGTCTCAAGAAGCCTTGGCAGAAACACAACACCAAGCGATTGGACGCAATTCGCGAGGAGATTGACCGGTTTTCACTAACAGACGTGGAACGGTCGGTCTTGCTGGCAAGCTTGATCCTCGCCCTGGACGAAGTGGAAAGCACGCTCGGTCACTTCGCCTCCTACCTCAACGACTGGTCTCCTCGGTCTTACAGCAAACTCCAACTGCAAGTGCCCCGGCTGCTCCCGCGACTGGAAGCTCATTCAGTTCATCGTGGCGACATCTTTGACCTGCTGCCGTGCGTGGAAGCAGACCTCGCTTACTTCGATCCGCCTTACGGCTCGAACAACGAGAAAATGCCGCCCTCACGGGTTCGTTACGCGGCTTATTACCACCTCTGGACCACTGTCTGTCTCAACGACCAGCCCCCGATATTTGGAAAAGCGAAACGGCGTGTGGACACGTCGGACACGGTGGCTTGCTCCGCGTTTGAGGAGTTTCGCAAAAGCAACGGGGGACGCTTCATGGTCATCGAAGCCATCGAGCGTCTTTTGAAGGCAACCCGCGCAAAGCACATCCTCCTTTCCTACAGTTCGGGTGGTCGCGCGACTGCAGAGGAGTTGAACGAGGTGATTTCGTCGGTTGGGCAAGTGCTTGAGGTGCTTGAGGTGGACTACCGGAAGAATGTGATGGCAGGAATGCGTTGGACAAACGAGTGGGTTGCCGAAGCTGAGACTCCGAACAAGGAATTTCTTTTCTTGATCGAAAAGTCCTGAGCGAAATCTGCACAGTCATGGCCGCCTACGACATCGCTTTCAGCATCGGCGACGGCCTGCGTCCCGGTTCCATCGCGGACGCCAATGACGAAGCCCAGTTCGCCAAATTCAAGGTGCAGGGCGACCTCACCACCCGCGCCTGGGCGCACGGCTGCCAGGTCATGAACGAGGGCCCCTGACACGTCCCGCTCCACATGATCGAGGAGAACATGCACAAGCAACTCGAGTGGTGCCACGAAGCGCCGTTCTACACGCTCGGCCCGCTCGTCACGGACATCTCTCCCGGCTACGACCATTGCACTAGCGGCATCGGCGCGGCAATGATCGGCTGGTATGGCTGCGCGATGCTCTGGCTGCGCGATGCTTTGCTACGTCACGCCTAAGGAACACCTCGGCCTGCCGAACAAGAAGGACGTGAAAGACGGCGTCATCGCCTACCAGATCGCCGCCCATGCCGCCGACCTCGCCAAAGGCCATCCCGGCGCGCAATACCGCGACAAGGCCTTCTCCAAAGCGCGGTTTAATTGCGTTGGGAGGATCAGTTTAGCCCGTCACTCAATCCCGTGACGGCTCGTGAATTTCTCGACGAGACGTTGCCGCAGTAAGGAGCGAAGACCGCGCACTTCTGTTCCATGTGCAGGCCGCATTTCTGTTCCATGAAGATTACCGAGGATGTGCGGAAGTATGCGGCGGAGTTGGGCATCGCCGAAGAAGCGGCAGAGGGCCGTTCCAACCCCAATGAATTCCTCTCTCGCTGTCCGACGGGGAGAGGGAGAAGCCACATCGCGCGTCCGGTCATTACTTGAATCAACGGCAGTGGTGTGGTGGTGCCCATCCACCTACTCGGCCAGCAGGCTGGCCGACGCCAACTGGGACGCCCCAGTGGGCCATGACAACTTGTCGAATTCGCGGCGCTCGCCCCGCATGACTGCCTCTTCGAGTCGCGCCTCGGCAACTTGGCGCTCAGTGTGGATGGTCGCACGCTTGCGGTGCCTATCGGTTACAGGCATAATCACCGCTATGCCGGATGTGATCGAAACGCTTTCAGACTTGGGCCTGACGCCGCATGGGCTTTTGCTCGTGGAGGGCGGAGAGTCGCCTTCGCCGTGGCTGGACCTGGAGATTGGCCGCCGCGTGGCGCTGGCGTTCGCGGAGTCTCCGGCGCGCGGGCTGTTACACCTAGGCACCAAGGAACTCAACACGGCACTCCCGGCGGCGGCGGCGTGGTGGCGCGAACTTAGCCGGCGCTTGCTAACTCAGCTTTGTCACCTGCCCGACTTGGAGCAGGCGCGGGCAATTGCCCCGGTCTTATCACCAACCGAAGCGGAACTCTCCGCGCTGGCGGATACCGCCCCACCCATGCGCGGCGGCGAGTATCTGAGCGCGGATAGGTTAGCCCAGCTTTGGAGCGGTCTCGACGAGTTAGTGCGCGGCGAGATCGCCCGGCATCCACAAGGTGCGGGCGCGTGGCTGAAGGAGAGTCATCCTTTGTGGCGGATGGTGGGCCGCGTGACCTTTCACCTGGCGGAGAATAAGCGGCATCCTACGCATCCCTTTGCCTTCATGGCGAGTTATGCCTCGCGCATCTCCAGCCAGTCCCGCGTGCAGCATTTGCCCCTGGGCCGCGCGCTTCAGGAATACGCCGGCACCGGGAACAAGCCCGCCTTGCTCAACCTGCTGGCACCCGTCCAGAAGGCGGCGGAAAAGAGTGGCTTCGTGCGCGAACTCGTGGATAGCAGCCGCATCTTCAAGCCATTACCTTGGACGCCAGCGGAGGCTTACCAACTGCTGAAGGATGTAGCCGTGTGCGAAGCGGCCGGGGTGCTGGTGCGGCTGCCGGATTGGTGGAAAGGCGGTCACCCGCCGCGACCCCGGGTGAGTGTGCGCGTCGGCGAGAATCGCGGCGCGGGACTGGGCGCGGACACACTGCTGGATTTCTCGGTGGAAACCACCCTCGACGGCGAGCCGCTTACCGAGGCGGAATGGCAGTCATTGCTCCAAGCGGCGGATGGGCTGGCACTGGTGCGCGGTAAATGGGTCGAGGTAAGTCCAGAGAAGCTCCGCGATGCGCTCGCCCATTGGAAGAAGGTTGAGACCCTATCCCGGCGCGACGGGGTAACCTTCTTCGAGGGGATGCGGATGATCTCCGGGTTCCAACCGGGCGCGGCGGGCGCGGCGGAAGGGGCGGCGCTCGGCGAGGAACATGAGTGGTCAGGCATTCAGCCGGGCCAATGGCTGGACGCGGTGCTGGCGGAGTTACGCGATCCTGCGCGGTTGGGGGCGGAGGCAGCGATTCCCGGCTTACAGGCGCAACTAAGACCTTACCAGTCAGTGGGCGTGAACTGGCTATGGTTTCTCGCGCGGCTCGGCCTGGGCGGCTGCCTGGCGGATGACATGGGGCTAGGCAAGACACTGCAAGTCTTGGCGCTGTTATTGAGGCGCAAGACTGCGGCAGGAGGGGGGAAGGTTGAATTTGCCCCAATGGATGCCACTCATCCCAGCCCTCTCCCCGTCCGACGGGGAGAGGGAGAGGCCGCATCGCCTGCCCACCTACCCAACTTACTCGTCGCGCCGGCCTCACTGCTCGCCAATTGGCGCGCGGAGATCGGACGGTTCACGCCGGCATTGACCTTCGTGATCATTCATCCCTCCGAGGCAGAGGATCCATTGGTTTTGTTGAAATCTGCCAAGGGACTTAGCGTGGACTTAGTTATTACCACTTACGGAATGCTGGCTCGTCTCGAGGCGCTGCGGCAGCGCGAATGGAACCTCGCAATCCTAGATGAAGCCCAGGCCATCAAAAACGCCGGCACCCGTCAGGCCCGCGCCGTCAAGGAACTGAAAGCCACCGCCCGCTTTGCACTTACCGGCACACCCGTCGAAAACCGCGCGGGAGACTTATGGTCCATCTTCGACTTTCTCAACCCCGGCCTGCTCGGCTCGGCGAGCGCCTTCTCCAAGTTCATCCGCGTCCGCGACGACGCCAAGCAGCCGGATTACGGGCCGCTTCGCGCCCTCACGCGGCCCTATATCTTGCGCCGACTCAAGACTGACAAGCGTGTCATCACCGACCTGCCGGATAAGACCGAGGTGCGTGCCTGGTGTTCACTGACCAAGCCCCAGGCCGCCCTCTATCAAAAGGCGGTCGCCGAGCTGGCTGAGAGTTTGAAGAACGCCGACGGTATCCAGCGCCGGGGATTAGTGCTGGCCTTCATCATGCGCTTCAAACAAATCTGCAATCATCCCTCGCAATGGCTCGGCGACGGCGGTTATGCGCCCGAGGCCAGCGGTAAGTTTGCCCGGTTGCGCGAACTCACCGAGGAGATTGCCGAGCGGCAGGAGAAGGCGCTGGTGTTCACCCAATTCCGTGAGATCACCGATCCGCTGGCGGCCTTTCTGACTGACATCTTCCGCCGTCCCGGTCTCGTGCTCCACGGCGGCACCGCCGTGCCCCAGCGGCGCAAGCTGGTCGAATCCTTTCAGCGCGATGACGGCCCGCCTTTCTTTCTCCTGACGGTAAAGGCTGGCGGCGCCGGGTTGAACTTAACCCAGGCCGCGCATGTCATTCACTTCGATCGTTGGTGGAATCCCGCCGTGGAGAACCAAGCCACCGACCGCGCCTTCCGCATCGGGCAGAAGCAGAATGTGCTTGTCCACAAGTTTGTCTGCCGCGGGACTATCGAGGAGCGGATTGACCAGATGATTGAAGACAAGAAATCCCTTTCCACCGAATTGCTGGAAGGCGACAGCGGCGAGAAACTACTGACGGAAATGAACAACGCCGAATTATTGCGCTTCGTCGCGCTTGACTTGCACCGCGCCACGGAGGTATAACCAACGGACACCTTTATTATGAGCTGGCGATACTACGGATTTCGACCCTACGTCCCGGTGGCCGAGCGCCGCCGCAAAGCCGACCGCGAAATGGCCAAACTGGCCAAGCAGGGCAAGGCCATCAAACCGGTCACAATCGAAGGCCGCACCATCGCCCGCACCTTCTGGGGCAAGGCTTGGTGCGACAACCTCGAATCCTACATGGACTATGAGAGCCGCCTGCCACGCGGCCGCACCTATGTCCGCAACGGCTCGGTGGTCCACCTGGACATCCGCCCCGGCGAGATCGAGGCGACCGTCAGCGGCTCGGAGCTTTACCAGGTTAAGATCAGCATCACTGCGGCGGCCAAGGCTAAGTGGAAGCAGCTATGCACGGAATGTGCCGGCGGCATCGGCTCATTGGTCGAGTTACTGCAAGGGCGCTTCTCGGACCATGTCATGGGTATCCTCACGCGCAAAGAGACGGGACTCTTTCCCGCGCCCGCCGAGATCAAGCTCAAGTGCTCCTGCCCCGACTGGGCGACGATGTGCAAGCATGTCGCCGCCGTGCTGTATGGCGTGGGTGCGCGTCTGGATCAAAGCCCGGAACTGCTATTCACTCTGCGCTCCGTCAATCACGAGCAACTAATCACCCAAGCCGCCCGCGCCACTGACTTCGCCGGCAAGACCGCCAGCGCCGGACCGGAGTTGGCCGAGAGTGAGATTGGGGCCGTGTTCGGCATCGAACTGGACACTCAGACTAACCCCGCTGCGCCGGTCGCCGCTGCGGTCGCGCCAGTCAAACGTCCCCGCAAAACTAAGAAACCGGCCCCGGCCCCCAAGCGGGCCAAGTCTAAGCGACCCTCCAAGCGAAAGACCTTGAAGCGGTCCTGACGACTCTCACCGACACCTCACGAAAATCACCCTTGCCGGTGTTGCGCGCGAAGTAGGATCCGGCGGCGGTGGGTCGAGGTGTCCATCTTGCGCGGCTGACATGCCGTCTCAAACCTCCCGAAATGAGTCTGACCGGCCGGCGAAATCTTTGGCGAGGGTTCGGCAGCGCGTAGGACAGGCGTCGCGCCTGTCTCCGTCTTCAATCCCTTCCTTCACCCAAGGGTGGGCGTTCCCGGCCACCAGGATTCCTTTACCAGGACTGTTTTCTTTTCGATGTCAGAGATAGGCGCGACGCCGTGGTGCGGGCCGGCGATGGCCGTGGTGGACTCCGTGTAGAGGAGGTCAGTTCCCGGCCGGCCACCGAACCAGCGGCTGAGGTTTCGCCGGAGATCGGAGTCAGCCAGTTCGCGCCGCGGCGTTTGGTCTTTGCTTTCGGGCCGGTTTCGCTTACAACTCACCGCCTGCATTTGCAGGAGCCATGAAACCCGAAGTCGAAATTTACGATACTACCCTGCGCGACGGCAGTCAGGGCGAAGGCATGAATCTCTCGGTGGCGGACAAACTCCGCATCGCCGAGCGGTTAGATGCTTTCGGCATGCATTACATCGAGGGCGGCTGGCCCGGCTCTAACCCGAAGGACATCGAGTTCTTCGCCCAGGCCAAGCGCCGCAAGTTACGCCAATCCCGACTGGCGGCCTTTGGCTCGACCCGCCGCAAGGGCGTGGCGGTGGAAAACGACGACCAGGTGCGGTTGCTGCTGGCGGCCGGGACGCCCGTCGTCACTATCTTCGGCAAGACTTGGCTGCTCCATGTCCGGGAAGTGTTGCGCACCACGCCCGTTGAAAATTTGGCGATGATCGGCGACACGGTGCGTTACCTCAAGGACCACGGCAAACAGGTCATCTATGACGCCGAGCATGGTTTCGATGGCTTCAAGGACGATCCTGAATACGCCTTGGCGACCTGGCAGGCGGCGGAGCGGGCGGGCGCTGACTTGGTCGTGTTATGTGACACTAACGGCGGCTCCCTGCCGGAGGAAATTGCCCGGATCACGACGGCGGCCCGCGGCCAGTTGACTGTGCGGCTCGGCATTCACACGCATGACGACATCGGCCTGGGCGTGGCTAATGCGCTGGCGGCACTAACAGCCGGGGCGACCCAGGTGCAGGGCACCGTCAATGGCTACGGCGAGCGCACCGGCAACTGTAATCTTATTAGTGCCATCCCGAACATCGCCTTCAAGTTGGGCAAGCGCTGCGTGCCGGAGAAAGCGTTGGCGCAGTTACGTGAGTTATCGCAGTTCGTGGATGAGATCGCCAACTTCCGCCATGATCCACGTCAGCCGTGGGTCGGGGCCACCGCCTTCGCCCACAAGGGCGGAATGCACGTCAACGCCGTGCAGAAGGTTGCCCGCAGCTTCGAGCACATTGATCCTGCGCTGGTCGGCAACACTCGGCGGGTGTTAATCAGTGACTTAGCCGGCAAGAGTAACATCGTCATCAAGGCGCAGGAGTTAGGCTTCAAGGTAACCAATGACACGCCGGGGCTGAAGGCGATCCTCGAGCGCATCAAGGAACTGGAACACGAAGGCTTCGAGTTCGAGGCGGCGGAGGCTTCGCTGGCACTACTCATCCGACGCGCGCTGGAGCACCAGAGCCTGCCCTTTCAAGTGGACGGCTACCATGTCTCTATGCGGCGGGATGGTAAGAATTCCATCTGCGAAGCTACCATCAAGCTGCGCGTCGGCGAGCAGGCGGCCCACACAGTGGCGGAAGGCGACGGCCCGGTGAACGCGCTGGACAAGGCTCTGCGCACGGCCTTGGTGAAGTTCTACCCACAACTTAAGAAAGTGGTGCTAACCGATTACAAGGTGCGCATCCTGGAAACCGCCACCGGCACCAGTGCCCGGACCCGGGTGCTCATCCAGTCGAGCGACGGCCGCGAAGAATGGGGCACTGTGGGCGTGAACGACAACATCATCGAAGCCAGCCTCCAGGCGTTGGTGGACTCGATGGAATACGCTTTGTTAAGAAAATGAAGGGGCCAGACTCTTTACTTATGAAGACTAGACTTATTCTCCTCGCAACGATGACTGTCTGCGGACTCGCCAGCGCGGCCGACTGGGCCACGCTTGAACCCCAAGCTGGCACGGCTAACGGCAAACACCTCGTCTTGCTCGCTGGGGACGAGGAATACCGGTCTGAGGAAAGTCTGCCGATGCTGGCGCGGATACTCTCGCAGCGCCATGGTTTCAAATGCACGGTCCTGTTTTCTGTGAACCCGCAAGACGGCACGATTGATCCGATCAATCAAACCAATGTGCCCGGCATGAAGCTGCTGGATTCGGCAGACTTGGCGATTCTCACGTTCCGCTTCCGCGAGTTACCGGACGCGGACATGAAGCCTCTGGTAGATTACCTACAGTCCGGCAAACCGATCATCGCTCTGCGCACCGCGACGCATGCCTTCCAGTATTCCCGCAACTCTAAGAGTTCTTACGCCCAGTACGACTGGCGGAGTAAGGATTGGCCCGGCGGTTTCGGCCAGCAGGTGCTCGGCGAGACCTGGGTCGCCCACCATGGCGATCACGGCAGCGAGAGCACCCGCGGCCTCGTGGACGGCACGAACGCAAAGCACCCGGTCCTGCGCGGCGTCCAGGATGTCTGGGGACCGAGCGATGTCTATACCGTCACACATCTTAAGCCCGCCGACACGGTGCTCTTGCACGGCCTCGTCCTGCGCGGCATGAAACCCGACGACGCGCCGAACACCACCAAGTCACTTATGCCGCTGGTCTGGGTGCGCGATTACACTTGGGAAAACGGTAAGACCACACGCGCCATTACTTCGACCATCGGGGCCGCAGTGGACTTACAAAGCGAAGATCTGCGCCGACTGATTATCAATGCCTGTTACTGGCTCACGGGCCTGGAAGTGCCGGCCAAGGCGGATGCTACTTGCGTCGGTGAGTTCAAGCCTTCCTACTTCGGCTTCGGTAAGTTCCTCCCCGGCGTCAAACCGGCTAACTTCGACACGAAGTAACTCCCGGCTCTAACTCCAGCTTTACCATGTCTGAGATTCCCAAAGCCTACGAACCGCAAGCCGTCGAAGAGAAGTGGTACCAGTTCTGGCTCGACCAGAAGTGCTTCGTCGCCGACCCCGCGTCGCCCAAGCCGGCGTATTCCATTGTCATCCCGCCGCCCAATGTTACTGGGATGCTCCACTTGGGGCATGTCTTGAATAACACCATCCAGGACATTCTTAGTCGCAAGGCGCGCATGGACGGCAAGGAAGTCCTCTGGCTGCCCGGCACCGACCACGCCGGCATTGCCACCCAGGCGGTCGTCGAGAAGGCGCTGCGCAAGGACAAGGTGATGAAGCACCGCGACGACTTAGGCCGCGATAAGTTCCTGGAACACGTCTGGGCCTGGAAGGAAAAGCACGGCGGCATCATCATTCAGCAACTCAAGAAACTCGGTTGCTCCTGCGATTGGACCCGCGAGCGGTTCACGATGGATGCGGACTACTCTCGCTGCGTGCAGAAGGTCTTCGTGGAGCTTTACAAGAAGGGTCTTATCTACCGTGGCAAGCGCATGGTCAACTGGGATCCCGCCGCCCGCACCGCCCTCTCTGACGAGGAAGTCGAGATGACGGAGACTAAGGGCCATCTCTGGCATCTCAAGTATCTGTTGCTCGATGACCAGGGACAACCGGTGCAAAACGAATTTGTCATCGTGGCCACCACCCGCCCGGAGACGATGCTTGGCGACGAAGCGGTGGCGGTGAATCCGAAGGACGAACGTTACACCAAGCTTATTGGACGGAAGGTTCTCCTACCGCTCCAGAACAAACCTATCCCGATCATCGCGGATGACTTCGTGGATCCTAAGTTCGGCACTGGCTGTGTGAAGGTTACTCCGGCGCATGACCCGAACGACTACGCGATGGCTACGCGCCATAACCTGCCGCTGACCGTCGTCATCGGTCCCGATGGTAGCATGACCGCCGCCGCCGGCGAAGACTTCGCCGGGCTGGACCGCATGGAAGCGCGAGCGGTGGTGGTCGAGGAACTCACCGCGCAAGGCTTGCTGCTGAAGGTGGAGGATTACGTTCACAACGTCGGTTTCAGTCAGCGCAGCCAGGTGCCTATCGAGCCGTATCTGAGCGAGCAATGGTTTCTCAAATATCCCAGTGTGGAGAAGGCGATGGAGTGTGTGGAGACTGTTGAAAGCGAGAGAGCGCCCGGCGGTAAACCTCTGGAAGTGCATCCCCGTGAAGGGAAGTTGGACACCCAGCCTGCACCGAGCGCTGCAACCAAAGTGGGCGAATCGCTGGCGGCTGTCAAACACGGAGGACAGATGCGCTTCCATCCCGAACGCTGGGCCAAGACTTACTCGCACTGGATGACCAACCTGCGCGACTGGTGCATCAGCCGCCAGCTTTGGTGGGGGCATCGGGTGCCGGTGTGGCACAAGCGGATTCGAGTCACAGAGAACAACTGGGTAGATGAACTGCTCCCGTGGGGCTGGGACGAATGGGTTGAAGGCAACTGGCAACGGCATGCAGAGTCCAATCCAGAGGAAACGACCTTCGTCAGAATGGTTCGGGGCTCGGACGGGAGAGAGGTTGATCCGAAGTTACAGCCGTTAACACCAGTGTTGAAGCAAGACGAAGGCGAATACGATGTCTTCATCGCGACACTTTCGCCCACGTTGATTCAGAACTTCGAGAACTGTGGCTTCACCCAAGACCCCGACGTTCTCGACACCTGGTTCAGTTCCTGGCTCTGGCCCTTCGCCACGATGGGCTGGCCGGAGCAGACACCCACGCTCAAGAAGTTCTATCCCACCACCGACCTCGTCACCGGGCCGGACATCATTTTCTTCTGGGTCGCGCGGATGATCATGGCGGGCTACGAGTTCATGGGCGACCTGCCGTTCCGCAACGTCTATTTCACCGGCATCATCCGCGACAAGCTGGGCCGTAAGATGAGCAAGAGCCTCGGTAACTCGCCCGACCCGCTCGAACTAATCGCCAAGTACGGTGCCGACGCCCTTCGCTTCGGCACCATGCGCAGCGCGCCGCTGGGCCAGGACGTGCTCTTCGATGAGAAGGATGTCGAGTTAGGCCGTAACTTCTGTAACAAACTCTGGAACGCCTGCCGCTTCCGGCAGTTAGTAGGACAGGCTTCCAGCCTGTCAGGTAGCGCGGGCTTCCAGCCTGCGAGTTCCGACGGCGGTTCGCCGTCCACGAACAGGCTGGAAGCCTGTTCTACTACCACAGGCAGGGATGCCTGTGCTACTAGCTTCGAGGTCCAAGCCGAAATCAACCCCGCCCTCCTCACCAGCGACGACAAGTGGATACTGCTCCGCTTGGACATAGCTATCCGCGAGCTTGACGCCGCCTTTGCCGGCTACCGTTTCAACGAGGCGACCCAGACGCTCTACCGGCTCTTCTGGGGCGAGCTTTGCGACTGGTATCTCGAAGCCGCCAAGGCACCCATGCAATCCGGCACTATCGAGCAAAAAGCCAACACCGTCGCTGTGCTCGACTTCGTGTTGAGCCACATACTGCGGTTGTTCCATCCGTTCCTACCGTTCATTACGGAGGAGTTATGGCACGGGATGGGTTACAGCACCGACCTGCCGGACAACCAAGGCGGCAAGACGATCATGTTCGCCCCGTGGCCCAAGCCACTCGACGATGACTTCAAAACTCACTATGGCTTGGACGCGGCGTGGCTGGACTTCGCTGGCCAGAAACAGGAGCTAGTAACTCAAGGCCGCAACCTCCGCCGCGAAGCCAACCTTCCGGGGAACAAGCGCGTCAAGTTCGTCCTCAAGCCGCTTCAGCCCGTCACTCCACACGACGCCGCGGTGCTGAAGATATTACTCAACGCCGAGCCGTTCGAGCTCGACCCTAGTTACCAGTCACCGCAGGGCACGCCTACAATGCCCACGCCGCTAGGTGATCTCTATCTGCCGTTGGAAGGCTTGGTGGATGTCGCCGCTGAGAAGACGCGCTTGAGTAAGGAACTGGCTAAGATTGACGCCGAGATCGCCAAGGCGCTGACCACCTTGAACAACCCCGCCTTTGTCCAGAAAGTGCCGCCGCAAGTCTTGGAGCAGCACCAGAAACGCCTCGCGGAATGGCAGACCAAGAAGGACCGCATCCAGGCCGCCGTCTCCGCCCTGGGTGCCTGAGCCATGACGCTGCTTGTGAACCGGGTAGTGGCACAGGCTGCCAGCCTGTTCGGCCCTACCCGGCTGGAAGCCTGTCCCACTAAGCTGTCACTGCTTCGCCGGTTCATAGCCCCGATGCGGGTCCAATGTTGGAAGTCGAAGCATCCCATGAACCTTGTCCACGTAGCGGCGTCTCGGCAGAGCGCCGCCCTCTGGAGCAACGGGAGAATAGTGCGGCGGTCTGCCAACGCGCCGCTACGCCGAGCTACATGGCCGCCAAGACCGATAGCCCCGACCAGTTACCCATCCGTGTTCGTTGGCGTGCCTCTGTAGTTTTCCCTGCTTTCCGACTCTAACATTCCGGTCCAACACTCTTTCCATGAAATCCACTGAACTCCGCCTAGCTCTCGATTGCGCCACCGACGCCGCCCGCGCCGTCGGCGCGCTGCTGCGCAAAAACCTCCGCGCCCGCAAAGTCGTCAACGAATACTCCGCGCACGACATCAAGCTGGAACTCGACGTTCGCTGCCAGCGACTTATCGAACGTAAGTTGCGCGCGGCCTTCCCGACGATTCCCATTCTCGGCGAGGAAGGCATCGTAGGCGATCCGAGCGCGGGCATCCGCTGGGTCGTGGACCCGATTGACGGCACCGTGAATTTCGCGCATGACATCCCTCACGCCTGCACGATCATCGCCCTACAGGTGGAGAAAGCAGGCGCGCAACCCGGCGGTTTCGCCACGGTCGTCGGCGTGATTTACGACCCTTTCCAAGATGAGCTGTGGACCGCCATCCGCGGCCAGCCAGCCCGGCTCAATGGCCGCCGCATCCACGTCAGCCAGCGCACGTCACTGTCCGATGCGATGATTGCCACCGGCTATTCCAAGAGCCGGCTAAACCTTAGCTTTGCGATCCCTTATGTCTCCACCCTGGCGCAGCGCGCCCGTAAGATTCGCAATATGGGCAGCGCCGGACTCTCACTGGCCTACGTGGCGATGGGCCGTTTCGACTGTTACTTCGAGCTAAGTATCAACCTCTGGGATTTCGCCGCCGGCGCACTTATCATTGAACAGGCAGGCGGTGAGTTCTGGTGTGAAGACGGACTGGAGCCGAACACCTACCGCATGATCGCCGACAACGGACGGCTGCGAAAGAAGCTGCCGCCCCTGCCGCCCAAACCCGATCCGAAGCGCCGGCCTCTGGCCCGGCGCGAACCTGCCGAGCGCAACCCCGCCCCGCCGCAAACCGCCGCCCCGTTACGTTAGCAAAACAACCTGAAACAAATATGAAATCCACCATCCACTATTGCCTCGCCGCGCTCCTGGCTGGAGCCTTCACCGCCGCCGCCGGCACGCTGGCTCAGTTTCGCACCACCTTCGGCGACATAGAAGTCGAGCTATACGACCAGGACAAGCCGATGACGGTGCGGAATTTCAAACGGCTCGTCGAGAGTGGCGCCTACCTGAACACGTTCTTTCACCGGCTGGAACCGGGGTTCGTAATTCAGGGCGGCGGTTTCGCCACGCCGGCCCGTTACACCACCAATCTCTTCGCGCCGCCATGGCTTTACCTGCAAGGCGTGCCGAATTTTGGGAACATCACCAATGAGTTCAGGGTCGGTCGCCGACTCAGCAACACCAACGGCACCATCGCCATGGCCAAGACCAGCGATCCCAACTCGGCCAACTCACAGTTCTTCTTTAGTCTCGGCGACAACTCGCTCTCTTTGGATAACACTAACAACAGCGGCGGCTTCACCGTCTTTGGCCACGTCGTGCGGGACGCCAACCAACTGTTGTCTATGTTCAACGCCATGAGTTATTGGCATGGGGTCGTGCCGATGGGGGTGCTTTTTCCCAGTGACTCTCTCGCCACCAACCTGTTCAAGACGCTGCCCGTGACTTTTGACGGAGCTTACTACCCGCGTTACGGGGATTTACTCTTTGTGGACATATCATTGCTCCAAGTCGCCGTCAAATCCATCGCCAGCGGCAAAGAGATTTCCTGGAACAGCGCCGCCAGCATGACGAACATCGTCGAGTTCACGACCAATCTGCCACCGGTCTGGAACACGCTCCTCCGCACTAACGGCACCGGCGGCCGCCTTGCAGTCGTGGACGCCGCTGCCACGCCCCGGCGATTCTACCGGGTACGGGTGGAGTAGCCACCAGTCACTGCTCACCGCCGCTGGCGAGCAGGACACCAAACAGAAGAGCGACGGCAGCGACCTGGGCACTCTGACCATCGGGCAAGCCACAGAACGCCGACGGGCGCGAATTTGGCACAAGGCAGACAAGATTGTCCGTGCTCCAAGCCGAGATGAGAATTGCTGTCCGGCATAGCTTGACTGCGGTGCGTTCGGCACTAACGTCCCCGGCATGACTATCTGGCAAAAGCTCGCCTTTGTTACCCCAGCGCTGTTGCTCACCAGCGCCGTTCACGCCCAGGTTGACCGCATCACCGGCATGTCCTTTGCGACGCGCTCCGAGGTGCTCGCTCAGCATGGCATGGTTTGCACCAGTCACCCGCTGGCCACCCAGGTCGGCGTCGCGGTGCTCAAGGCGGGTGGTTCGGCGGTGGACGCGGCTATCGCGGCCAACGCGACGCTCGGCCTCATGGAACCGGTGAGTTGTGGCATCGGCGGTGACCTGTTTGCCATCGTTTACAGCGCGAAGGAGAAGAAGCTATACGGCCTCAACGCCTCCGGCCGCTCGCCGCTGGGACTTAGCTTGCCGCAGATGCAGGCCGAACTTACCAAACTGAGTCGCGCGTCCATTCCGTCTCGTGGACTGTTGCCTATCTCCGTGCCTGGCGCGGTGGACGGCTGGTTCGAACTGCACGGCAAATTCGGCAAACTGCCGATGAAGGAGGTGCTCGCGCCGGCGATTCGATACGCACGGGATGGTTTTCCAGTGACTGAGTTGATCGCCTATTACTGGAACCTCAGCGTGCGCAGTGCCCAAGCCAACCCTTTGCCCGGTGCCTTCCTGGAGACGTTCGCTCCGGGCGGGCGGGCGCCGGCTTGCGGCGAGGTGTTCCGGAACCCCGATCTGGTAAAGACTTACAGCCTTGTCGCTGAGAAAGGCCGGGACGCTTATTACCTCGGTGAAGTGGCCGATAAAACCGACGCATTCATGCGCGCCAACGGCGGCTGGCTGGGCAAGATAGACTTCGAGCGGCACCGGTCCACCTGGGTGGAGCCGGTGTCGGTCAATTATCGCGGCTATGACATTTATGAACTGCCGCCCAACGGCCAGGGGATAGCCGCGCTGCAAATGCTGAACGTCCTCGAGGGCTTTGACTTGCGGGCGATGGGTTTCCAAAGCGCAGATGTCTTCCATGTGATGATCGAGGCGAAGAAGCTCGCGTTCGAGGATCGCGCGAAGTTTTACGCCGATCCGGACTTCGCGAAGATTCCGCTGAAAGGACTGCTGTCCAAGGATTACGCCACTGAGCGGCGCAAGCTGATCAGCCTGGACCGCGCTGGCCGCAGTTACGACGCGGGCAATCCTACGCTGCAGGAGGGCGACACCATTTACCTTACGACCGCCGACGCGGAGGGTAACATGGTTTCCCTCATCCAGAGTAACTACCGCGGCATGGGCAGCGGCATCGTCGTGCCGGGCTTGGGCTTTGGTTTTCAGAACCGAGGAGAGATGTTCGTCTTCGAACCGGGCCACGCGAACTTGTATGCGCCCGGCAAGCGTCCCTTCCACACCATCATTCCGGCCTTCATCATGAAAGACAGTCAGCCCTTCTTGAGCTTCGGCGTCATGGGCGGCGCCATGCAGCCACAGGGACATGTGCAGATGGTCGTCAACCTCGTGGACTTCGGGCTAGGGGTGCAGGAGGCGGGCGACGCCGCGCGGTGGCAACATGAAGGCTCGACCGACTATGACACCCCGAAGATGAAGGCCGGCGGCTGGGTGAATCTGGAAAATGGCATTCCCGGGGGCGTGGTCTCCGAACTCAAGCGGCGCGGCCACGACCTTCGCACCGACCGCGGCGGCTACGGCGGCTACCAAGCCATCCTATGGGACGCGAAGAACAAGGTGTATCACGGCGCGAGTGAAAGCCGCAAAGACGGCTGTGCAATGGGCTATTGAGCTTGAATTCCGAAATCCAAATGACGAAAGCATGACGCAGCCCCAAACACGAAACTCGCGGCGTTTCCGACGGGACACATCAGTCAGGACCAGCAATTCTCATTATGGCCGTGTCACCCCCGCCGGGTGAGGGCACCCGGCCTACCAAAGGACGGTTTTCCGGGGATGTAGGCCGGGT
>CAINDV010000751.1 GCA_903847485.1 uncultured Verrucomicrobiota bacterium | reverse complement strand
GGGTCGGTTCGTGGGTCACGTTCATTACTCCTGATAGGTTGCCGGGGGCGGTCGCGGCGGGTGGGTGGCCGGCGGCAGCGTCCGCCCATGACGCTCCGCGTGTTCGCGCACAATCTCATTGATGCAATAACTCCGGTCGCGGTCGTCCTTTTCCGCGAGTTCCTGCAAGTATTCCAAGACCACCAACTCCAGCGTCACCCCCGTCGAGCGGGGGCTGCGCCGTTTGCGAATGGGCGCGTGAGATTGCTTGCCTTGCGCCGGCACCCAGGAACCACTGATTCAGGGAGCTAGTTCCGAATCCGAAAGAAACGAGACGGACTTCCCGGAGTAAGAACCACCTTCTTTTCCTCGCCCACGACTTGCACGACGTTGGTACTGTTGGTCCAGACCGGCGGTCTCAAGGAGACGGTGTCCTCCAATATCCCAGCATCCTTCGGCCAATAGAGCAGCAGCCTGCCTTGGGCATCCCGTTCCCATCGCAATCGGATCCGGCGGTCGAAAATTGCCGGCGCAGAGCGATTGGTTACAAAGTCCTCAGCGTATGCCACAAGATAGGTGCCATACCCAACCGTCACCGGGATGGTGTACCGCACATACGGAGCGCCATTGGTGGATACAAAAATACCAGCCACACCCGTGCCTTGATCGGTTGCCTGAAGGGTTACAACCCCGTTTGTGGCGCGTAGGGTTAGCTCCGGTGGCCAGACATCTGCTGCCTGCACGCCAGTCAATATTGAACTCGGACTGACTTGATTCGTGACCAGCACACCAGTCCGGTTGGTCACCACAGCCACCGACACATTGGTTGCTCCAGCAGTGATGATAGTGATTGAGTTCGTCGAGGGCGCGAGGCCATATCGCACCCTCCGGACCACTTGAGTGGAGCTGATGTCCCACGTTTCTATTCGAAGATCTGAGGTGAAGTTCGTGTATTGCAACACGACAGGTGCGTTGGTTGGCAGGTATATTTCAGCCAAACCGTTATGATACATGACTCTCGAAAGATTGCTGGTACCCGCTGCATGGAGAGTCACATTAAGTGTGCCGGCCACTCTTTCAGCAGACTCGCCTTCCAACCGTATAACTCTGACACCGTTGGCAGGCATTCCCTGAGCCAGTAGAAGCGAGCCGGAATATGAGTCGGAAACAAACGGCAACTTCCGAACCTCATTCAGGCCGGAGCGCAGGAACAACAAGATCAGGTTTTGCACATAGCCGTTGCTGCACAGCGGCGTGTGGGCGACCTCTTCTCCGCCCCGCATGATCGCCACCGCGCTCTTCTGAGGGGCGAGCAACGAGGGATCACGCACAGCACTCGCAATCGAGACCGTGCCATCGCCAGGGCCGAGCACTACCTGATAGCGAGGCCCGGCGTACTCGACATGGTCTCCGACCTCAATGTAGCGAGGAACAGCCTTAAGGCCAACAATCGTCAGGGGTGCGGATTGGAGGCCGACAATGTGCAAATACTCAATGGCCGCGCTGTCCTGCGACCAATTGTCCTGCCCACCCGCGTGGAAGGCCAGGTTGTTGACACCCGCCTGTGGAGTGCCTTGGATGGCCTCCAATCCCAGGAAAACTCCAGTCACGTCCAGAGCGTCATAAACGGAGCCTCTTCCGTCGAAATCCACGCCCAATTCTTGAAACACCGAAACTCCGGCCTGTCCAAACAGACCGAAGTAGGTTGGGGACGGGGACAACTCGTGGATGGACGGGAAGGTGGGAAGCAGGGCAATCATGGTCGAGTTGTTCAACAGGTCAAGCAGGCTGACTTCGAAAAACTCTCCTGCCAATTGCCTATAAATGGCACCAGGTGTGCCCAACAACGGCGACCCAATGGTCGCCACACGCCCCACATAGGGGGGAGGGTTGGGAACTGTCGCGTCCAGAATGAAACGACGCACCACCAATCCTCCCATGCTATGCGCCACGAAATCAATCTTGCACCCGGGTACAGCCATTTAACGCCATCCACGAATTTCCGAAGTTTGCTGGCACTATCTGCGTTGCTAAGTCTCCAATCGTAAGGAAAGGCGAACAGCGTGGGAAGGTTGCCCGAGGCATCCACTACCGGTTTCAGTTGTGCGAACATTCCGGCAAATGAGCGGAGGTCGGGGCGGCCTCGGGTGTTGTATTCGACGTAGCCTTGGCCGGCAAAGAACTGCATGATTCCCTCATAAATCGGCACGTCCCCAAAACCCAGAACCATTGGCCCCGTTCGGCGAATGATGTCTTCCACAATGACCCCGGGGGCCGAGATGCCGCCGGGCGTAAGAGCAAGGCGGCTGATGGTATTAGGATTGATGGACGGCCATAGCGTCTGCGCTCCATCGCTCAGTTCACTGCCGGCGATGCCGGGAATGAACACCAGCACTGGCTGACACTGGCAGGCCGCCACGGCGGCAATCACCCCGTTCGCTCCCGGAGTCCCCACCGTGCCACCGATGCCCGTGGGTCCGCCCAGGCCACCGCTGCCCGGCTGCGATGAGGAATTGCCACCCCGACCGCCGTTGCCGCCCCGCGTGTAGCCGTAGCCGCCGTTGCCGCCACAGCCGCCCCCGACGGCTGCAGTGGCGAAGATCTGGTCCGGCGATAGCCCCGCAACAGCGCCGCCATCACCCCCGGCTCCGCCCACCGCGCCAAGCGCCATCGTTCCTCCGCCGGGGCCGCCGTTACCCCCACCTGCGGCCGCCGTTGTCATGCTCCAGATTGGTCCCACGGCGAGCTTGATGCACCCGCCATCGCCGCCGCGGCCGCCAATCCCTCCGTTGGCACTGGAAGTGCCAGCAGCACCATCGCCGCCGTTGGCTTGGGCTTGGATTGACCAGCTATTCGCGGTGATACAGTTGGTGCCGCCGTGTCCGCCCGCACTGCCCGATCCCGTGCCAGCCGTGATCCCACCATCCCCTCCGTCGGCACAGCAAAACACGGAACTCAGTGACTCATCAGGCCCGACCACACTAATGCTGCCGCCCGTGCCAGCCAGGCCGGGGCTGGCGCTGGGGAGACCGTAGGCACCGCCGCCATTCGCGGCAACGGTGACAGCCAAGTCCGGCATGGCGCGACCGTAAAACTCGAAGCGCCCTCCGGGAAGGCTGGCACCACTGGTGTTAGTTCTACCACTGAGATTGACGTTCACGTTGCCGACCCGACCGCCGCAATACACGGCCAGCTTCGGAGTCATCTGGGCGGTGGAAGTCACGTTCGTTACGAGGCTGGGTTCAAAATCACCACCGCACAGAATGGTCACATTCTGCCCGCCAATGCGGATGCTGGCGGTGGGCAAAATCTTGCGGTAATGGAATTCTCCGTCACCGAGCTGCACGGGGCCGCTAAGCACGGGCCACGAGTCAGCGTCTGGAAAGGAGAGCGTGGCGTTGAGCACGACTACCACCTGGCCGCCAGCAGCGCCGTTGTGGCTTGCGGCGGTACCTGAGTTGCCACTGGCAACGACTTGCAACATCGGGTATGCGCAGGCGTCGAAGTGCCACCAATGAATTAAGATCAGCAGCGCAATGGCGCGACTGAAGGAGCGAGCTGAACGGAAGACGTTAGGAATCATAGAGGATGCTTTTTGGTAAGCTTGAGGGGGCAGCCTTCATCGGCTTTCCGGATAACGGTTGAAATCCACGAGGTACGACCACCAGTTGTTCAGTTTGCCGTCCGCATAGCGGCCGGGTTCGCGGGGCATGTGCCGAAACCACCACTGTAAGTATTGCCGGTGGGCGAAATTCCATTCGGCGGCGTTGAACGTATGGGTGATTTGCTGGAAACCGGGGTAGTTCAGCAGCCAGTCGTCGGCCGATGAGACCACACTATTGGTATTGCTATAGTTGTAGTCGAAGGTTCCGTTTGGTGGGAAGTGGACGTTGCCACAAGCGGCCCGGCCGGGAGCGATCTTGTCGTGCTTGGTAAATCGATCCCACAGATGCTGGACGTTGGTGCCGGAGTTCCAACTCCCGTACACATGCCAGAGGATTGATTCCGAGCGATGTCCGAAGCTTTCCAGGGCGCACTCCAAACCGCGTTCGGGGTTCAGCGCCATGATTACATACAAGGGCGTGCCTGGCCGGTTGATCGGGGGAGAGTTGCACCAGTAGGCGGCAGTCCCCACCATCTGGGATTCGTAGAAACCAGCGTTCCACGGTCCAGCCCAGATGATTACCTCGTCCACCTCGCCTTGCCGCACCCGTCGGCCGAGGTCGAACTGCTCAATGATGCTGACGTAGTTGACACCGCTTGGTTGGTGGAAGACGTGGGTGGCCATGGCCTCCAGGTACGAGTCCTCATTGTAGCGAATGGCATTCATCCAGAAAACTCAACCCGTTACCTCAAGCTCCGCTTGAATGCAGCACTCCTAGTTTTCGTGACACTCACGTACATGGAACCGTACTCAAGGGTCGGCGCAATGGACGTGGATTCAATGTACTCGTTCCACGTCTCCACCGCAATGATCCTGTTCCGCAAGGAGATCGCCTGCCTCCAGGCCGAGTCGTACCTCGCGGTGTTATACTTACTTCCTGTTCGCCGTGAATTTTTGTTAGCCCCGTGTATATCATAACCTGGTCCCACGGATGTTGCATAGTGACTTACGCCGGAGACCTTTGTTAGCCCTGACTTCGTCGCCGCCGCCCCCCACCTATGGTAAACTTCCACTGGGATTCCCCGACCAGCATGTGTCTCTGTGCCGTAAAAGACGACTTCCGTATTCAGCTCGCTTCTGATACGCTCCTGAGCGCGCCTAATACTGTCGCCCAATGCGTGTGCGGGGCTCACCAAATACCTAGTGCCGTACAATCCAACAACGGGATGTCCATTGATCCTGAACCAAAACCGTGGATGAATGTTGCTGAAAAAAGCAATCACCGTGTCCGCGAAAGCGTCACTGAGAGCGTTGTCGGTGTCAGACAACTTCAGCACATCATCATACATGCAGACGAGAGGATAACGACGTCCTTCCGTGTAGAGCATGTTGAGCCCTTGGCCTAAGTTACTTGCCGTAGCATTGGCCCCTTCACTGTTAAGACTGCGGAACACTGTTAGTGCTACATCGATACCTGCATCCTTGATCCTTGCCATTTCACGACGGTGCCAATAAGGATCCTTGAAGCTGAGCAGTGGCGCACTTTGGCTTGATCCCTGAGCCGGAAAATCAGCAAGCCGCCTGGTCTTGTATGTGAGTCGGCTTGCGCTTCCTGAAACCCGCTGGTAATGAAGGCATTCTTGGGGATGGACGCTCAAATAGTCATAATAGATCTGATTTGAATCAACCGGAGGATAGCCTGGTTCTATTTGGCGGTCAATCTGAGACCTAGGAGTGGCCGCGGTCGCGTCGTACCATGAGAAGAAGTAGGTCATGACCAACGGAGAGTCATACTTGTAGTCCGGACCAGAATAGTCTTGCCAGCCGGATGAGCGACAGTACGGCCCATTTTGGGCAAAAGCCGAAAGCTGGCACGCAAGAATAGCGAATAGAAACATTCTAGGCATCATGGGCGTGTGCGGTTTCATGGTTAAGGAATTCATTCTAGCATTGCTGCACTCCTTGTTAGTAAGGTATCGCGATTACTTTGTAGTTTAATACTCGATAAGGATGTATCCGCTCGCACCCTGCTCAGCGGACCAGCCTGATTCAGGATCTGATCCGATACCGCCGAAACCGTAAGTGCCGGCAATCGAAAGATCGGTACCAATAGCCCCTCCGCCGGCGGATCCATCTGCCCATGCGTCGCCAGCATTACCAGTACGGCGAATTTGTCCGGCCGTAGCGCTGCCTCCGGCACCGCCACTCGCACCACTGCCGCCTGCGCCACCTCTCGCTATTGCCAGCGTGGCACCACCGTTCCTTCGCACAACGCTAGATTGGGCGCCGGATGAGTTGAGGCCACCACCACCTCCGATCACAAGATCAAAGCTCTCGCCCGTTACGCAACCGGTCACCACGACCTGCGCGAATGCCCCGCCACCTCCACCGCCGCCCCCTGAAGTTGTGCTTGACCCGCCACCGCCAGCACCCCAAACGCGGAAGCGCACACGCGTAACTCCCGATGGCACCGCCCAAGTGTGGTTTCCCACCGAGTAGACTTCGATTTGCACTGGAATTGACTCGGTGAGACCCATCGCTGATGTCATTACCGAACCATCAGGGAAAGCAACCCCTCCGCCGCCGGCATATGTGGTGCCAACGACAACTAGGTCACCTTGACCTCCACCACCGCCCACGATCACACTGCCTGAACCGGCCCAGGGGTTTAGATAGAGTTGTTCCTGGGCCGAGATGTGGAGACGGTATTCTGCCGAAATCGTTCTGGCGGCACTTGCGGAGAGCTTCAAATCCCCGGCAACTTCCAGTTTGGCTTGTGGATTGTCCGTGCCAATCCCGACATTGCCACCTGAGTCTTGAATTACCACTTTCCCAGAAGCTGAGGCTGACCTGACATACCAATCCCCCGTTTGGCCGAATTGAACATGAGACGGATACGGACCTTTGCTAGGGGCTGAGAACTTAGCCGTTCCACCAGGCTCGGTGCCGGTTCCTTCTACCAATAACCTTGCGTCTGGGCTGGCGGTGCCAATACCCACGCTGCCTGTAACCGCGATATCACCCACTGCGGTGAGGCGATTAGGGCCGTCGTTGATCAGGCGGAAATTGAAGTCCTGCGCTTCGCCTTCCGGACGATGGAAGTCGATGTACGATGCCGGGCTGCCCGGAGTCCCTCCCAACTCCATCGCTCCGTAGCCGTATATAAATGTCGAGCCAATGATTGCGTCACCAGCCACCTGCAATTTGGCTCCGGGGGCGGAGGTGCCGATGCCGACGTTACCGGAGCCGTCCACAAAGATTGAAGAATTGCCCACGGTGGTGGCCGCCGTGAACTTGGGGAGGTAGCCAGCAGTGCCGCTGCCGCCAACGCCGCCGCTGCCAGAGCTGGCTTTGGTTTGGACCGAGCCATCTGGAAACTTAAACCCGCCGCTAGTGCTTTCCACGACGCCTGCGACGCTGAGTTTCTGAGCCGGGCTTGTGGTGCCAACGCCGACGTTGCCGCCACTCGGACTCAAGATCGTCGTTCCGTCGTCGTTGATGCGGAAGCGGGAGTAGGCTCCACCTGAAACGGGGTAGTTCCACAATTGGAAACTATCTCCGTACGCTGCGGTCATGTTGAACAGCTTCCAGTCGCGCGCGGCGGCCCCGCTCTTCCTCGGGTTATTAAGGGTGAGTTGACCGCCCTCGTCGTTGTCAAAGGACGAACGAATCTGGCCGGCCACATCCAATTTGACCGTCGGGGAGTTCGTCCCGATGCCAACGTTGGTAGAGTCAGTCCAAACTGGGGAGTTGCCCAGCGTGGTGGAACCAGTGAATTTCGGCAGGTAGCCCGACGTGCCGCTGCCACCCATGCTGCCGCCGGTAGCCGTCGTCTGGACGGTGCCATCCGGGAACTTGAAGCCGCCGTTGAGACTTTCGACCAGGCCGGCAACGGTCAGTTTCTGGCTGGGGTTGTTGGTGCCGATGCCGATATTGCCGTTCTTGAAAGCCAGATTCATGGCCCAGTTGGTGCCGTTGTCCTGGCTGTCGTAAAACCGGGTGGTTCCGTCGTTCCAGAGGTTGACATTGAACCGGTGGTTGTCATCGAGCGATTTCAGGGAAACGAGGTTTCCCCGGCCTTCGACCAGGATGCCATCGTTGGCGTTGGTGGAAGACACCACATGCAGGCGGCGGGTGGGAGCATTCGTTCCGATGCCCACGTTCCCCGCAGAGTCTGAGTACGCTGAAGAGTCTCCCAAGGCACTGGACGCCGTGAATTTTGAGAGGTAGCCGGCCGTGCCACTGCCGCTCAGGCTGTTGCTTACGCTGAAGCTGGCCGTGGTTTGGACTGAGCCGTCGGGAAATTTGAAGCCTCCGGTGGTGCTTTGCACTGTGCCCGCGACGGTGAGCTTCTGGCTTGGGGTGGAAGTGCCGATGCCGACGTTGCCAGTGGTCGTGTCCATTCTTAAGCCCCACCCGCCGCCAGTATTGCCGAAGAAGCCAACGAGTTCGCTGCCGCCGAAACGGAGTGAGGTGTTGTCCATCCCAATGAATGCGAGGTCGGAATTTGACACGATGTCGCGGAGCCACATCCCGGCGGTCGCTCCGACACCACCTTTATCGCCTCGGACCCTCATTGTACCGCCGACGTCGAGCCTGGCCTGAGGCTGTGTCACGCCAATACCGACATTGCCATCCTTGAAAGCCAAGTTCATGGTCGAGTTGGTGCCGTTGTCCTGGCTGTCGTAAAACCGGGTGGTGCCGTCGTTCCAGAGGTTGACATTGAACCAGTGATTGTCATCCAGCGATTTCAAAGAAACGAGGTTCCCTCGACCCTCAACCAGGAGGCCATCGTTGGCGTTGGTGGAAGACACCACATGCAGGCGCTTGGCGGGGGCATTCGTTCCGATGCCCACGTTCCCCGCAGAGTCTGCGTAAGCTGAAGAGTTTCCCAAAGCACTGGACGCCGTGAATTTTGAGAGGTAGCCAGCCGCGCCACTGCCGCTCAGGCTGTTGCTTCCGCTGGAACTGGCTGTGGTTTGGACTGAACCGTCGGGAAACTTGAAGCCTCCGGTGGTGCTTTGCACTGTGCCCGCGACGGTGAGCTTCTGGCTTGGGGTGGGAGTACCGATGCCGACGTTGCCAGTGGTCGTGTCCATTCTTAAGCCCCACCCGCCGCCGGTGTTGCCGAAGAAGCCAACAAGTTCGGGGCTGTCCATGCCGATGAACGCCCTGTCGGTTCCTAACGCGTTCATGCTTAGCCACATTCCGGCGGTCGCTGCTGCGTTATCGCCTCGCACCCTCATTCTTCCACCTACGTCGAGGATGGCCGAGGGGCTGGTGGTGCCAATGCCGACATTGCCATTCGTATTGGCGACAAAGCTTGTCAGTCCGTGACTGTTGCGGATGCGGAACTGATCGTAGCCTATATCCAGGTACCAATCCGCATAATTGGTCGTGCCCCGCAGGAGGATTTCACCACCTTCACGCGTCGAAGGTGATTGTGGGCGAACAGTGAGGTAATCAATGGAAGCGTTTCCCAACACGTCGAGCTTGGACTGAGGCTGTGTCGTGCCGATGCCGACGTTGCCCCCGTTGAAATTGACCTGCCCGGTGAAGGTCTCGTTGACATCAAGCCGGGCGACGTTGGCCGGCAGTTGGCTCGTGGACACGGTACCGCTGAGGTTTGCCGCCGGCACGCTCGCAGCCGTCCCGGCCAACATGGCATACGGTGTCGGGGTGAGGGCCTGCCTGGGCGTAAGGACGGTGTAGGCGGCTACGCTGCCATTGGTGCGCACGCCGATTTCCAGCCAGCGCGCCGCGCCGGTGAAAGCCGCGCCGTCAAAATCCAGCGTCGCGGTGAAAAGGCCATTGCTCACTGCGAGCGGCGCGAGGGCCACCGGCACGCCGATGGTATTGCCCCCGGTGGCGGCATCCTTGAGGGTGAATTGCATGGCGTACGCGCCATTCCCCGGGCCGCCGCTATTGGACAGCCGGCCTTGGTAGGTGAAGGCCGAGCCTTGGGCCAGGGCGTCTGGGGCACCGTAGAGACAAGCAGCGAGTAGGGGGAGGACTGATAGTTTAGTCTTCATGAAACAATTGTGTTTGTTTACGTTTTTGGAAAAGGGAAAGTCCGGGGCATGAGGAACGGAGTATGAATTTCAGTTTCTACATCAATTGGCGGTAACGACATACGACTTTCGATCCCGCACGATTCCTGTTGGGTCTTGCGGATTCCAGAAAGCCTCCAAGCTGATGGTTTTGCTCGCCCCCGCTGGGGCTCCTGCCGTGTCGGTTCGCACGGTGAAGGTCGCCAATGCACCTGGTTGGAGTTTGTTTGTATGAACGTAGCCTTCTGCACTAAGAACTCTTGCGGTGATGTCGATACCAGCACTGTCCAAATAGCGTGTCGTCAACTTGCTTGAGCCAGTTTCGAAGGCCATAATCGCAGGCATACACGCGACGTCGCCGTCGTTGCGCAGGCGTACCGTAGTTAAGGCTCCTGGATTCACAACGCTCAAGGAGAGTGGCTCTAGGCTTCCAGCTAAATCGCGGATGCCTTTGAGGTACTTGATCGCGCTCAGGGCGAGGTGGCAATAGCTGCCCGCCTTGGTTTCCGGCACCACGGAATGCGGAATGCCCAGATACCAACTCTCAAAGAGATAGCGATCTGCTCGTCCACCCTCGGCTTGATGAAGGGTCATGTTGCTGAAGCTGGATTGTTCATAATAGATGTCCTGGGCGTCGTTACCGCCAGGTTTTGTTTCTGCGTTGCTGACGTTGCAAATTAGCGTGTGCCGTGCGCTGCGCGACTGAAGGTATGTCTCATAGACCCGAATCTTCTTCCGCATCGTCGCCGCAGCTGCCGCATTATTCCACGCGCCAAAGTAATCCCACGGAGCGTCGCTGCTCAGAGCAAAGTAGGGGTGCCCGATTGCTGCCGACATGTTGACAAACGAGGCAAATATGTCGTGTGCGTCAAAGGAAAAGCGGGTACCGTTGCTGAGCGTGAAGGAAAGCGAGTTTGCGACTAATGCGGGATAAGCGTCCCAGGGCCAGTATTCGGGCTGACTTGTGTGCCCAACCTTGATGTGTGGAAACGTGGTGTAATAGCCGTTGAAGGCATCGCGCCAGATTCCTGTCGTGTAGGGATAGCTCGCGCTTTTAATACCAAGGTCGCCCGTCCACCATGCGATCTGGTCATTTGGGGGCCAAGACGGGTGCGCGGCGCAGACCGCCTGCATGTTTTCCATGTGATAATCATGCGTGAACTCGGACCAAATTATGCCGTTGGCCTGGCAAGCAGCAGCCCACCAGTTTCCCCAAAAATCCGCCTGTGCGGTGCCCGATCCCGTGGTTGGATTTGAAATATCACCGCCCGGCTCACACCAAAACCGGGTATTGGAAGCCCGCAGATTCGCTGCGAGCGAACTTTGAAGCCAAGCCGTTAGCGTCGGATTCCAGCCATACGAGTGAAAGAAATACCCATCCTGGAATTTCTGTACGAAGGTCCATTGCGAGTAATTGGTCATTTGGGTGTTGTCGGACAAGCCGCCCCACCAAATCTCAGCGGGGTGCGGGCGTGTACGGACCGGCGGATTTGCGCCAAAGTCCATGGTGAGCACCACTTGGCTGCTGACAATCTCTCCGGAGGATGCGCTCTTCGCGAACACGAACACGTAGTTTGCGCCTTCGCGGAGATGGCGGACGGTGAACGACCAAGGGCTTGACGCTGCGTGCGCGCCAAAATCCAGCATCGCGCCGGAAGGGCTACCCCACCGAACCTCGTACCACACGATGCCTGTGGTTGCCAGGTTGACGTCCACCAAAACATTGGTGCTCGTGGTCACCACCGCGAAGGGGACGCTTGCTGCCGCATCACCTGGCAGCGACAACCTAGCGGCGAATCCTGCTGGCAACGTTCGCCCGATGACCGCTCGGCCTCCAGAACTCTCCACACGCAACTGCTTTGAGTATCGCCCGGAATCTGGATAATGGCCCAGTTGGATCTGAACAGTGTCGCCGGGGGCTGCGGCTGCGTGGGCCTCGCTCAGTGTCCGAAACGGCCTGGTGGAACTGCCATCTGAAGCTCCAGCGTAGCGGTAATTCACGTAGATCATCCCTGCATCCGCAACCTGCGACGAAGCGAAACCGAACAGCAGGATTGCTGCACACGCCAACAAGCGGCCAGACGGCAGTTTATATGGAAAAGAATTGAAAACGTGGCGGAACATTACTGTCCTATCCTTGTCGTCCCATTTCTTGACTCAAGGCGAAGCCATTTGGTCAGGCGCAGGTGTTCTGGGTAACTGCCCGCTGCAATGCTCACAGTATCACCGGCGACACTGCTGTTGTACCCGCCGGCCACAGTCCGGTAGGGAAAGGCTAACGTGCCATCCTGCTTTCCAGTATTTTGCGCATCAACATAAACCGTCCCGGGATCAGCACTGCGCACCGTGACCTGCCAGGTCAGTTCATCCCCAAACCATTGAACTCCCTCCTGTACCATTTGCCACTTTAGATTGTAGACTCCAGGCGTTGAAGGTGCGGTTAACGACACGGTGAAAGTCTTGGGCCGTCCCCGATAAATACCCTTGTAAAAGGAGATTTCATCTTGTGCATCATCAATGAGATAGCGGTCGCTGCCGAAGAACACTCCGCTGTCCGATTTCTGCCCGAGTTTGTACGCGGCAGATCCAGTCCAACGGGCGTCGCCTTCGTTGCGCACAATCACTGTTCCGGTCCTTGTTTCACCGGCCCGAATGGAAGTAGGGAGGTCCGTTAGCAAGAATGAAGCACCCCTTTGAAGCCGGTCATTGAATTGAGCCGCATATTGTGCTGTGGTGTCAATGTATTCAAATGAGCTGTTAATACTGGACCAGGTGTCCCTATTTGTGTTGCCTGCCATTATGAATGGTGGACCAGGGTCCGCAGCATAGACCCCGGACCCTTCAGTAACCTCGTTCCAGCTCTCGACATATGCCCGTTTGACCACACTTCGATTAACGGATTGCCACGCGGCGACATAGTAGTGCCCTCCGTCACGCAGCAGGAATTGTCCAGGATGCCTCAGGTTCTGATCCCAATATCCCGCCTTAAGCTGAACCGTTGTAATGCCATTCCATGTGTAGAGTTTTGAGTGCAACGTATGTTGAAACTGGGATATCTTCTCGTCGGCAAACGAGAGGGTTTCTGTTTTGTCTGCTGTTGCAATGAGGTAAACGGAATTGTTGAACACTTGACTGAATCCGCTGAGCGCTGCCGAAAGCCGGCTGCTAACATCGCTACGCGTTAGCTGAGTATAGTTTTCAACCGCTGATGACACATGCCAGACATCGAGGACCACGTGGTTGTCTATTCGCGCAAGGAAGTCACCTGCTGCCGGGTCAGGATTTTCACCAAAATATGCAGTGTAAAAGAGAATGTACGCGCTTACGAACGCATCCTTACCTCGAGTTGTGGAAACATCTAAGACTTTACTGCCGCCAAGACCCCAGACCGGAGCAATCTTCGGAACATCGTAGCCATCTCGGCGCAATTCGTAGAGTGCCCGGAAGAAGTTTTTAAGAGCTGGCGCAAACGGACCAGGAACGAAGGTGTAAGCAGAAGGGTCCCAATCGCAGCGCTGGTACACCAAAAGCACGTCAATGTTTGCCGCCATGATCTGTTTGATTTGCGACTTGAAGAAGTTAACGTCTCCATTCCATGTTGACGATCCCTCAAGCGGTTGCCAAGGCCCAATCTGAGGGCTGCCATCGAACCAGATGAAGAAGCTGGAACTTACAATGTGACTGTTAGCGGAGAAGCCCATCCCGGCTGTGAAAAGGCTATTTGCCGCTAAAGCTTTTGAAGGACAAAGAAGCGCAAGGATGAGCAGGCCTAGCGCGTTGGCAAAGTGACCCAGGTATAAAGCCAGACTCGGAGGCATTTGCCGTGTGCCGTTGGTCGCACGGCCGCTTGAGCGTGTTTTAGAAAGTAACATAGTCAATGGATGTCGGTCCACGTTGCGTGGAAGTAAGCAGACGTCTCACTGAAGCGTGACAAGTACCAGAACCAAGCCCTTGCCTTCGGTCAGCGTCGCCATTGCCTTGCCGATGATGGCGCCTTGGGCGCGGGTGTGGTCTTTGACGGCCATGGCATGGCCGGGGGTGGCTGAGCTGGTGAGCAAGTCGCCCGGCTCGATGGGGCCGTAGCTGGCGTCGCAGAGGCAATAGACGCGGCCGGAGAGGGCCACGGGTTGGTCGCCATCCGCGCTGGTGCCCTTCTGCTTGAGCGTGAGGCCAGGGTTCACCCCGTTGGCACCGCTGATGATACCGGCCACGGTCTTGTCATAGGCCTGGTCGGCAATGTGCAGTTCGCCAGGGTGCTGGCGATCAATGGCTACCACCATGCCGGGGTCTGGTTTGTCCGGGTGATTCACGTTGAACGGCTCCGCCACGTCCGCGCCACCCGTGATTTCCAGCACTCTTGTGGTCGTGGTGCCGGAAGTCGTGAGGCTGCCTGAGATGCTGACCTGATTGTCACCGCCAACATAGACAATGGTATTGCTGCCATTGCGGATGTAGGTATGGCCGAGATAATCCATGAGGATATTGGCCCGCGCACCATCCCGGACCACCCCGATGCTGACTCGCGGATTCCATATATTTCCCCAAGAGGCTTCAATCGCGGCTGTAGCTGCATTGCCTTCGCTGCCAGGAGCACCAAAATAGATCGCTCCGCCATTGTCGGTGCCAGTTACGAGAAGCGGTTTTGGAGCGCTCACAACGACTCGGCAGGCGGCCCCGGACACATCCAGAACTCCTTGAGGAGTCGTGCCGATGCCGACGTTTCCTTGCCCGTTCCAATTCAGAGCGACATTTTGCGACCCGCCCACACCCACGGTGCCCAAACCTCCTCCGCCGAAGCCGTAGAGGACTGGTCCGTCAAACCCAAAACCGGCGAAAAGCTTTCCTGGGCCATACCAGCCTAGCCCATGGTTGCGATCAACCCCAGCACGCAGAAAGAGGTCGTAGTCGTTCAGGTGCATATTGCCCTCGACATCCAAAATGCTGTCGGTCGGTGATGCGGTGCCGATGCCGACATTTCCACCCCTGGGAGCAAGTACTGTCGTACCGTCATCCTTGAGGATGAATCTTGGGCCCCAGTCGAACCAACTTCCCTGGTAGCTCCAGAATTGGAGGCTATCACCGTATCCCCCAGTCATGTTATATAGCGCCCATTCTCCGGCTGCAGCATTACCTGTTTTCCTAGGGTTTACAAGATGTATGGTTCCGCCTTCGTCAGCGTCAACTGACGAACGAATAGAGCCGCTTACATCCAGCTTGGCGGCTGGGGTGCCAGTGCCGATACCGATGTTGCCGCTGCTTGATATTCTCATCCGCTCCACTCCTGCAAAGTTGTTCACTTCTGTCAGGCCGACTCCGGTCGAACCAGTGTAGAATCCGATTCCAATCGGCATATCGGTTCTCGAGTTGAAGTTACCTTCAGACATGCCAAGGATGGATGCGCCATACGCTAGGTTGGTCAGAGATGTATCTGTGTGGTTGCCGCCAAACCTGACCTGTCCGAGCATGGTGTAGTTGGCAACCTTTGCGTCAGTCCGCCAAAGGGACAGTCCAATTCTACCACCAAAAGTCTGATTTCCATCTGGCCTTTGTCCCAAAACCTCGACGCCTGTAATAGAGCCACCTCCTCCTGAGACCACAGCGGGGCCAAAGCGTGCGTTGAAGTCCCCGCCGGCCACATGAAACTGATTGGCTGGACGCGTCGTGCCAATACCGACGTAACCGCTGCGGTCGATGACAAGCCGATGAGCGCCCGCTGTCGAGTCGTAAAGGGCGAACTGCCCGTCCCCACCAATAACACCCAAGGCAAAGAGCCAACTGCTTCCGCTTCCCGAAGTGTCGGTCAGTTTAAGAGCCACATTATTCCCTGCGATTTCCAGTTTTCTGGACGGAGAGGCTGTGCCAATGCCAACATTGCCGTTGCTAGCAATTGAAAGCCTGTAGTCTGGTGCGGTTGTGGTATTGCCAAGGGGAGGCATCTGGGCGACAGAGAAAGTGCCGGACATGTTCGCTATAGCCCAAGGGTTGGTGGAGGACATGTCCAGCAACCCGATAGCATTATTTCTCCAACCACTCAGCACAAGATTCGCCCCAAAGTTATGCGAGGACCATTGAGGTCCTGCACCGGCCTCTAAGGTTCCTCTGGGAGTAGTCGTCCCGATGCCCACACTCGCCCCGTTGAAGTTGACCTGTCCGGTGAAGGTCTCGTTGACATCAAGCCGGGCGACGTTGGCCGGCAGTTGGCTCGTGGACACCGTGCCGCTGATGTTTGCCGCCGGCACGCTCGCAGCCGTCCCGGCCAACATGGCATACGGCGTCGGGGTGAGCGCCTGCCTGGGCGTAAGGACGGTGTAGGCGGCCACGCTACCATTGGTGCGCACGCCGATTTCCAGCCAGCGCGCCGCGCCGGTGAAGGCCGCGCCGCCAAAATCCAGCGTCGCGGTGAAGAGGCCATTGCTCACTGCGAGCGGCGCGATGGCCACCGGCACGCCGATGGAACTGCCCCCGGCGGCGGCATCCTTGAGGGTGAATTGCATGGCGTACGCGCCATTAGCCGGGCCGCCGCTATTGGACAGCCGGCCTTGGTACGTGAAAGCCGAGCCTTGGGCGAAGGCTGGCAGGGCTTGGCCCAGAAGGGCGAGGAACAGGACGTGGCGTTTGAGTGCGGTTTTCATTGTTTTGCTGGTTTGATGTTTGACGTTTCTTGGCAAGCAGTTTCGATTGGAGGTAAAGCACGGTCGCTATTGTTTCAGGAGGCGATAGAAGCGCGCCGGCAACGTGACCGGCACGGTGGCGGGGTTGGTCGCCCCGCTCGGGGCGTTGGTCCAGGCGGCCGGGCTGAGGGTGGGGCTGGATTGCAGCACGAAGCCGGGCGTGGGCGGGGTCCAGGATATACCGGCGAGGCCAGGCCCGGCCTTGGTGATGGTGAGCGCGGGGGCACCCGGCGTTGGCACCGCCACCGGCGCCGCCCAGTAGCCGCCCACGACCGAGTATTGCCCGTTGGTCATCGGCCCGCCAGCGTCATGCTGGCCGATGGTGCCGCTGACGGAATACACGCCGCCGGTGCTCGTGCCGCCACCGCCGTCCACGGTGGACCAGTCAATGGTGAAGTTCTCGGCGTGTGCGCCCAGTATGAAAGCCGACAAACCGAGTGCAAGTCGTGATAGATTCTTGGTATTCATGGCTGTTGTCATTGAAGAAGGAGCCTGCTAATCAGTACTCGATGAGGATGTAACCTTGGTAGCCGGCTGCCGCCGGACCGCCCCAATCCGGATCAGGGTCGTTGCCATTTCCGCCAGTGCCGTAAACGGTGCCGAATGTTTGCTGGCCAGGCGCACCAGGGCCGCCACCAGCACCGGAATAGTCAGCGTTGAATGCGTCGCCAGCTACGCCAGGCACCCGAATCTGCCCTGTGGTTGCGGTCCCCCCAGCGCCGCCAGCCGCAGAGCTACCAGCGGCCCCGCCATTGGCGGTTGCCAAAGTGGCTCCGCCGCTGCTGCGGACTACTTTGCTTTGTCCACCCGCCGCGCCTACGGCTCCAGCCCCGCCCACGGTCAGGACAAAGGTTTCGCCCGCGACGGCGTTCAAGACGCCCGCCTGCGCGAAGCCACCACCGCCACCGCCACCACCACCGGCGCTCCGGCTCGAACCGCCGCCGCCACCGCCCCAAACGCGGAAACGCACGCGGGAAACTCCCGCCGGCACCGTCCAGGTGGCTGAGGCCGTCTTCTCCTCCTGCATGGGCACGTAGTACCTTTCCGCCAACTGCTCCGCTGATGTAGCCACCGAGCCGTCAGAAAACGCCACCCCGCCATCCCCGGCGCTGACCGTGTTCGCCGAGAGCGTGTCTAAGACACTCACATTGCCGTTGCCGCCGACGTGCATGACGGTGGTGCTGCCATTGCGGATGTCAGTGTTGCCGGTGTAATCCATGAGGATGTTGGCGCGCGCGCCATCGCGGACGACGCCGATACCCAGCCGGGGGTTCAAAACGCCGCCCCAAGAGGCTTCAATGGCGGCGGTGGCCGCGTTGCCCTCGCTGCCGGGAGCGCCAAAGTAGAGCGCGCCGCCGTTGTCGGTGCCACCGACGAGGAAAGGCTTCGGCTGGCTTACCACCACGCGGCAGTTAGACCCGACAATGTCCAACACGCCCTGGGGAGCCGCCTGTCCGATGCCCACGTTCCCTGCCGCGTCAGAAAACAGCGCGGAGTTGCCCACGGTGGTGGACGCCGTGAACTTGGGAACGTAGCCAGCGGTGCCGCTACCGCCTACACCGCCGCCGCCGCCGGAACTGGCAGTGGTTTGGACCGAGCCATCGGGAAACTTGAACCCGCCGCTGGTGCTTTCCACCACGCCTGCAACGCTGAGTTTATTGCCAGGACTAGCTGTGCCGATGCCAACGGCACCGTCCATGCGGACGAACAAGTACGGATACGGAACCCCGACCCTGTCCACTTGAAGCAGACCTCGGTCTCCGACGCCAGAATGGCCGGAAGTGATTCTCATTGTAGAGAAACCGGCATCAGGATTGGCTAAGACAGTCAGGCCGTTTTTGGTGAATGGTCCGCTAGTCCCATCGCTCGTGTACACACTCAGATTTACATCTTGAACATGCAGTTTACCGATTGGATAGGATGTTCCGATGCCGATGTTCCCGGTGCCCTTTATTCTCATCACTTCACTGAAATTCGTGCTCGCACCGCTACCAAAAGCAATGTCTGCTTGAGGAGTGCCCGTGTGGAGTTGTAGCAAGAGGTGCTGGATTCCTAGGCCGTAACCGCTGCCATCTGCGCTGCTCCAAAGCGAAAGCTTGTCGCCGAGGACATTTTGGAAGGTCAGCGGAAACATCGGCGTTGTCGTGCCGATGCCGACGTTGCCCAGACCATTGATAGTGAACGGTGTGGTTCCGGCTCCGAGGTCGCGCACACGAAAGTAATGACTCCCTGCAAGGTTCAGTTCAGAGCCGAACGACTCGACGTCAATGGACATGCCTTGAACTGGTGTCGAAACTGGTACGCGCAGAGTCAACTTGCTGTCTGGACTAGTTGTGCCAATGCCGACGTTCCCCCCATTGAAGTTGACCTGTCCGGTGAAGGTCTCGTTGACATCAAGCCGGGCGACGTTGGCCGGCAGTTGGCTCGTGGACACCGTGCCGCTGATATTTGCCGCCGGCACGCTCGCGGCCGTCCCGGCCAACATGGCATAAGGGGTCGGGGTGAGCGCCTGCCTGGGCACCAGGACGGTGTAGGCGGCCACGCTGCCATTGGTCCGCACGCCGATTTCCAGCCAGCGCGCCGCGCCGGTGAAAGCCGCGCCGCCAAAATCCAGCGTCGCGGTGAAGAGTCCGTTGCTCACCGCGAGCGGCGCGAGGGCCACCGGCACGCCGATGGAACTGCCCCCGCTGGCGGCCTCCTTGAGGGTGAATTGCATGGCATACGCGCCATTTGCCGGGCCGCCGCTATCGGACAGCCGGCCTTGGTAGGTGAACGCCGAGCCTTGAGCCAGGGCGTGCGGAGCGCCGCTGAGACAGGCGGCGAGTAGGGTGAGGGCGGATAGTTTAGTTTTCATGGAATAATTGTGTTGGTTTGTGTTTTTGGAAAAGGGAAAGTCCGGGGAATGAGGAACGGGGTGCGAATTTCAGGGCGTCGTAGCGGCGGTCTGGCGACCGCCGCCATTGTCTTCAGAGCCGCAGCCAGCGGAGCGCGGACATTCTTGTCCGCCTCTGCCACGCCGGACGCTCCCGAAGCGGACAAGAATG